>JAUMVF010000118.1:255-4055 GCA_030530305.1 Bacillota bacterium | reverse complement strand
GGATTTGAAGCGCGCCGTCGAGCAGGGGCAGAATTTCGGCGCCAGATACCGGGACAGCATCTCCGTCAGCCTGATGGTGCGGCAGGCGGTGTTTTTCCTGCCGGAGGCCATGCGCCTGTTCGCCGCAGCCCATCCGGAGGTCCAGATCGTGCCGCGATTCCAGTATGAAAACGGCATGGAAGGTTTCCTGAAAAACGAGACGGATATCCTCTTTTCTCTCCGGGAACGCACGCGGCAGCTGCCGGGCGTCGCCGTGCACGACCTGTTTACGAGCCATATTTATTTGATCGCCCGGACAGACGATCCTCTGGCGGAAAAGAATCTTATCTGCGAAGCGGACCTGTACGGCAGGACGCTGATGGTGGGCGGCGGCTCGCCCCCTGCGCTGAAGGCGGTCCAGCACCGGCTGCTCTCCAGCGGGAGGATCGACTATTTCAACAGCGCCGACCACGATACCACCCTGACCAACGTGGCCGCCGGCCGCGGCGTCTGCCTGGCGCCGGGTTTCCTGAACGACCACAGCGGCCAGTTCGCCTGGATACCCTTTGACTGCAAAGAGACTTTTTCCTGCGTCCTGTGCACCCACCGGGAGGATGGCAGGCCGTCGCTCAGGGCCTTTATCGACGTGCTGCAGGGCCTGTATCGGGACGCGGTGGCCTTCCCGCTGTAAGCGGACCGGAGCCGACCAGCCCGCCATATAACCGAAAGCAGCAGTTTCAGTTCGTGTCCTGTAAATAAAAAAGCGACCGCCCGAAAGGACGGTCGTTTTTGGGGAAAAGGTACTGCGTTTTGATAGAAAAACGCTTAGGGTCGTACCGCCTGTTCCGGGTGGTGCATTTCATTTTGAAGGATGCATTTTCAACGATAGGGGTACGCTGACAAACGGGAATTTGTTGTGATCTTTATCGCATAGCGTACTCAAATATGAGCTTATCGTAAGTTTGCCTGTCGATCTCCAGCGCCCCTCTGTCCGAGCGTACCATCTTCATTCCTGCTTTTTCCATGGCTTTCCGCGACCCGATATTGTCAGACGCGCACCATGCGCTCACAGTTTTGATATGTTCATGCTCGCTCAGATAGCGAAGCACGGCCGTCACCGCTTCCGTGGCAAATCCCTGCCCCCACCAGGCTCTCCCGATACTCGTTCCGATTTCGATCCGGCTTTTATCCGCCTCATAGTCATACGCGCCGATCGTACCGATCAGTTTTCCGTTACGTACGATCCCCCAGCCATAAAAATGCGGATCATCGTAGCTCTTTATGAAGGATGCGACTGTTTCCGTCGCCATCGCGCGCGTTTGATACGGATTCCAGCCGGAATACTCAAACATTTGCGGATCGCTGCCGAAAATCTCAAACAGGACCGCGGCGTCCTCGCTTTGATGTCTTCGTAAAACAAGTCTGCTCGTTTTCAGTTCAACTGTTCCGCCCATCTTATCACCCCCGCAACTCCGGTTTGGCAATATCCCGGCAAACCGGAATTCGCGCGTTAAGATTCCAGCGTATTTCTTCCCTTTAATATATCACAGACAATGCAGATCAGGAAGGCCATAAGTGGAAGCACCGCATAAACTTATTACATCCTGTGTGATTTCAACTGCCGGACAGCTTATCCCTGCGGGTTCCTGCCGCCGCATCTGGCGATGCAGCTCCGGAAGGTTTTCAGTAGTGAAATCGTGCGCTGCCCGCACGGGGAAAGCAACGGCTCTCGCCGGTAGTGAAATATTCGGGCTTTGCCCTCAGGTGAAAAGAGATCCGCTCTTTTAATACGCGAAGCATATTTCACCCGTCCGACAGGAAGGATTTCATTGAAAAAGCCCCTTTTGTCAGCAGACAAAAGAGGCTTTCTTTGGTCCCGAAGGAGATAACGGATTTGACACCAATACTATGAAAAGTGCGGTATCCGCAAGGGTTTTAGGGCTCGGCTGACTGTCATATCAGCCGGGTCTTATTCTTCGCAGATTTTTATATATCAATCCCATATCCTTTTACATCACAGTACCCTATGTTTTATAAAATTCGCCATCCTGTCAAAGGCGTCTTTTGCCACCTCGTTTTCACGTTCCGAAGCGACAAAGCAATGCTGCATTTGGAGATTCCGTTCAGCCAGAGGATCAACTAAAGCGTGTTCTACGTTTGCACTGGTTAGTGCAGTGTCCATTTCCCGCATATCTTCATAATACTCACTGCCCAGCAAGAACGCATCAGGATAGTTTGAATCGACCCAAAGGATGTTGTTGTATTTTTGCTTTTCCTCGCGATCCAGGAAGATAGATCCTTTTACATAGTTTCCAACAAGAACTTTGGTTCCCAAAGAAAACTTATCATAGGCGAGAGGCGCATCATCAAGCACAACTGCCTTGATCTGCTCCGGCTTAAGCACAGGTGAAATACCCAAGGCTTCAGCATACTCCGGATTGGTAATAATGCTTCCCAGCTGACTTGTCATGATCGCTCCAGCAGAAGAACCCATGATCACCACCCGGTCCATATCCAGATGATATTCAGCAGCGTGATCGATCAAAAACTGAAAGGCTTCGTTGGCCTGAATCAGCGGAGCCGGAAAATGGTATTCCGGTACCAGCACGTAATCGATATTGACGAGGTTGAATCCTTCGGCGCAGATGTCGTCCAACAATGCCGTTGCATCACTTTCAGCGAGGGGATCTCCGACACTCTTGCTCCCGCCGAAGAATCCACCGCCATGAAAGTAGATAAGAGTCGGCCGTGCAGTTTCCCTGTTTTCATCCGGGTAGGTAATATCCAGAAAACTGTTTGGATAGTTTTCAGAATACTTAATTTCGGTAATGATGTACTGACCATTATCCTTTAAACCTTCCATCGGCTCGCCAAGTGGATCATAAGAGTTTATGGTGTTTACCGTGCTGGCCGACAGCTTTTGGATCGTACCTACGATGATCTGCGTGTGCGCCATAAGGATCAAAGCGCCTGTTACAAGAACAGCCAGTAAGATCGCAAGGACGATCAATAAAGTATGTTTCTTTTTCCCTGTTTTTCTGCTCATTTGTTTATCTCCACATCCTGCCAGTTGCTGTTATGAAGGATCTCTGCATTTTCTCCGATGAAGACCGAAGCGGCGTCTTCATCTCCGCAGAGCTGCCACAACATCCACGCCGTCATGTAGCCGTCACTGCGGGCAAGCATGTCTTCGTGCTCTGCGCCTGTCGCTCTGGCACGTACCTTAAGCAAATCATCGCTGATCTTTTCATAATTCTCGACCAGGGAAGCAAGCGGTGCAACTCCGGCATATTCCTTGGTGATATCAGCAACGCCCTTATCATCTGTCGTTCCGGTTCCTGCTGCCATGAAATATGGGATCTTGATTTTGGAAACGTCATATTTCCATCCCATGTTTCCGGCAAGGAACGGATAGGCTGCGCTCCCGGTAAATATCGTTTTATACGCTGTACCGTTGTCGTACATGGTCACCGCTGCCAAGGCTCCGGCTCCACCCTGTGAGAAACCCACGATTCCGATGTTCTCTGTGTCAAGCCTGCCGTTCAGTTTATGATCCTGCGGCAGATTCAAAAGATAGTCGAGCATGATGGACGTTGTTTCACCGGTTCCCGCTTGCGGGTCTTCGTTCCCGACAACGATGAATCCCCAGGATGCAAGCCGCTTGAACCACGGTTCGTATTTGAATGCCGGCGTCCCGCTGGCATTCACGACTACGATCACGGGATACTTTTTATCGCTGTTTTCCAGTTCTGAAGGATACCAGAAGCGTACTTTTTTAATCGTCTCATTATCTGATGGGTCATCGAAAGAGGATACCTCAT
>JAUMVF010000118.1:0-242 GCA_030530305.1 Bacillota bacterium | reverse complement strand
AGCTGTGAATACTTCTGCTCAAGTGGAGCGGAAGAAGAGAACTCGGTATAATAATCCTCTTTGACGGAAGACTTCTTTGCCTCTATCAAACCTTTGATTACAAGTGCAGCCACTACAGCTGCTATGACTAAAATGATCACTCCAATGATTTTCATGACCTTTTTCATGATGACCTCCTTGACAAGCCGTTGAAACAAGTGTATCATAAAACTAACGACGATACAAGTGTTTCAGCAAAATGA
>JAUMVF010000015.1:20654-24011 GCA_030530305.1 Bacillota bacterium | reverse complement strand
CCGTACTCCGTTTCGATATCCTCCATGACAGGCGGTATCCTGTCCGGGTTTTCGATATAGTATTCGTAAAGAGACGTGATGATATTTCTCACTTTCTCCACATCTTCGTCTCTCTTGACTCTCTTGTTGTGATAAACGTTGGCGAACATGAACTGCCTCAGCTTATCCATATAAAGGGCTTTGCTGTCACTAAGGCTTATACTGTCCTTCCCGTTGCTGTTTTCTATCAGGTCTTTCACAAGAGTATCTATTCTGACGCTGTGTCTGTTTCCAAGCTGCTCGATGCATTCCGAAGGAAGGTCTTCATCTGATATGACACCGCTGCGAAGAGCGTCATCTATATCGTGATTGATATATGCTATCCTGTCGCAGATCTTTACTATCTGCCCTTCCAGGGTGAAAGGAACCCCTTTTCCCGTATGGTTCAGGATGCCGTCACGTACTTCCGCAGTAAGGTTCATACCGCGTTTTCCGTCATGCTCCTCAAGCACGTCCACCACCCTGAGGCTCTGGACGTTGTGTCTGAATCCGCCTTCGTGGATCTCGTTAAGGACCATCTCCCCGTTGTGTCCGAAAGGCGTATGCCCCAGATCATGCCCGAGAGCTATGGCTTCTGTCAGGTCCTCGTTAAGGGCCAGCGCTCTTGCCACAGTCCTTGATATCTGCGCTACTTCAAGGGTATGGGTAAGCCTCGTCCTGAAGTGGTCGCCTTCAGGAGCCAGGAATACCTGTGTCTTATGCATGAGCCTTCTGAATGCCTTTGAGTGGATTATCCTGTCCCTGTCTCTCTGGAATTCAGTCCTGAGTCTGCACTTTTCCTCTTCACGGATTCGTCCTCTTGTTTCCGCGGATTTTGCCGCTCTGTGGCTCAGTATCTCATATTCTCTTTTTTCAAGTGCTGTCCTGTCTATCATCCTATACTCCTGTATGTCCGAATCCGCCTGCTCCCCGTTCAGTCTCGCTTAATTCCTCAACTTCAACGAGTTCTGCCTTCGTATATGCCGCTATCACCATCTGTGCGATCCTGTCCCCGTCGTGTATCACAAAAGGCTCCTGTCCCCAGTTGATGAGAGCTACCTTTATCTCTCCCCTGTAATCTGCGTCTATGGTCCCTATTCCGTTCACCAGGCCTATGCCTTTCTTTATGGCAAGACCGCTCCTTGCTCTGATCTGGGCTTCATAGCCTGAAGTAACTTCAATGTACAGGCCGGTGGGCACAAGAGACCTTTCTCCCGGCTGAAGTATCATATCCTCTTTCAGATAAGCCCTTATATCCATTCCTGCGGCTTCTCTGCTTTCGTATGAAGGCAGCCTGCCGCTGTCGCTTTTTATCCTTATCTTCATCCTTCCAGCGTCTCCCGCGCCTTATTCGGTCACGTATTTCCTGAGGGGTATCCTTTTGGCGGTAGCGCACACGCCGCAGTATCCCGAAAGATCCGTGATCAGATGTTTCACATCATCGATATCATCCATGTTCACCCGGTCGTATCCTTCAACTATCTCCTCAAGAGTGATTATCTTCCCAAACATGGTCATATTCTTGCCTATGGAAAACATCCTTCCCGATATGTTCTCCTGGGCAAAAACGTAGCTGCTTTTTACCTGGGCCTTTGCGGTAGCCAGTTCTTCTTCAGTGATACCCTTTTCCTCCAGCAGCCGCATCTCTTCTTTTATTCCTTCAATAGCGGCTCTTATCTTATCATGAGCCACCCCTGCGTATATGCTGAAGTATCCGTTGTCTGTATATCCTGCTGTAGTTGAGAAAACAGAATAAGCCAGTCCTTTTTCCTCACGTATATTCTGAAAAAGTCTTGAGCTCATGCTCCCGCCCATTATGTTATTCAGCAGCGAAAGAGCATAGTATCTCGGATCCAGCTGCTTTAAAGCAGGTATCGCAAGGCATATATGGGATTGCTCTATATCCCTGACCTTGACTTTAAAAGCGGGCTCAAAGCTGCTTCTTTTATGCTTCTTGGCAGGTTTGGTTTTTTTGAGTTCTCTGAATTTGTTTTCAAAAAGCGCTGTTATCTCATCCTCATCGAAATTCCCGGCGACGGCAATAACAATGCTGTTTCTCGTGTATTCGTCATGCAGGTACTTCATCACTTTGTTCCTGCTGATGCCCCTGAGCGATGTAGCTGTTCCTATGATGGATTTTGCCAGCGGATCTCCCTTGAACACCATCTCAAGCATGGTATCCTGAACATCTTCATCAGGCATATCCTGCACCATCTTTATCTCTTCGCAGATGACCTTCTTCTCTTTTTTCATCTCTCCGCTGTCGAATTTTGAGCCCAGCAGCATATCAAGAAGTATCTCTGCTGCCTTGTCCGCGTTTGAAGATATGGTTTTGATATAGTAGCAGGTGGCTTCCTTGCCTGTGAACGCGTTGATCTGTCCGCCTATCCTGTCTACATCTGCCGCTATATCTCTTGCTGTGCGCTTTTCTGTTCCCTTGAACATCATGTGTTCAATGAGATGGGATATCCCGGATATATCCGGTGTCTCATCCATGGCGCCTGCTTTTACCCATATGCCTATTGCCACCGACTGAACGAATGAGGTCTGCTCCGTTACAAGCCTCACTCCATCGTCAAGTATCTTACTTTTTATCATTTTCCCCGTCTTTCTTTTTACCTTTCCTGAAATAATCGGCTATCTCTTTTCTGTACAGAAGCACGGCGATCAGAGCCGCGATCGCGATAAGCGCGATCGTGCCTGCCGTCTTTCCGAAATACGTCTCTATCGCGTCTGTAAAAAAGATGATAACTATGAACAGCAAAAAGACCAGTATGATGACCGCCTTGCTGATGGTCCCGGCTTTACCTTCGCCTTTCTCTTCTTCATCAACGCCGGTATTTATATCATCACCGAATCGTTCTTCAAGTCTCTCTTCTGTTTTGTCCGCTTTGTTTCCACTCATTACTTATCCCCGATAAATACAGAAAAAGCGTTCTGCCCTCCATGCCGTAAAGTGACAAAAGAACGAAGAACGCTCTGATTCCCAAGTTTGCAAATGATCCATCACATAGCCGCGCAGTCTCTCATCCTGCGTTTCATAGTCCTGTATGTCTTCCTTGAAAAGAATTCATATAAGGCGCAGAACTTATCCACCAGACAGACAACGGCGCTCTCCCTGTAAAGAGGAGGAACTTTTGTCAGAGGATACATATGCTTTTCGATTATATCCTTTTCCTTGTCTGTCAGGTCGAAATCCATGGACGCGTTGAAGCACGCAGCTTCGGGATGCACCTGCGCATGACATTTCTTGTGATTCTCAATATCACGCCAGTCATAGAAATAGTAGTCATGCAGGAGAGCTCCTGTGACCAGTTCATCTATGTCACATTTCATCCT
>JAUMVF010000015.1:19040-20644 GCA_030530305.1 Bacillota bacterium | reverse complement strand
AGAGAAAATAGCTGTAGTACGTCACTGCTACGCAATGAGTAAGACGGCTTGTTCCCCTGTGCTGAAGGAACGGCTCCATGTCCCTGAGCCTTGAGCCTTCTAGCGCGCTGTCGATCCTGTGTGTCAGATACTCGATATCCTCCTTTGTTATGGGGGTTATCTTGCTTCTGGCTTTTCTTGCGGCTTTGTAAAACCGTATATTATGTTTATTGAATCTCATTCGTTTCCCTTCGAGCTTTTAAAAGCACCCTAACACTATTATTTTACCACCATAAACGGCTATGCGCCAAGAACTTTTACTATATTTTTCGCGTTCATGATGAAGGCTTCTTTAGGCTGCTCTTTTGCTACTGAGTCATCCCAGTATACGTCTGTGTAATTCTCAAGCACCTGTTCATCGGAAAGACCCTGATCGTACCATCCCTTTACCAGCTGTCTCTTCTCTTTCGCGTTCTTTATGAATGTATCCCAGTACTGCTGGTTGAAACTTTCAGGAAGCAGTCCGTAATGAGGCACGATAACGTGTTTTGCGTCATACGCCCTGCACTTTTCAACTGAAACTATAGAATCGTCATAGTTTTTCAGTATCGGGGTATTGACTATACCTCTTTCAAGAACACCGGTGCTCTCGCTTGCGAACATTACATTGAGAGGTTCGAAAACATAAGCCATGGCGCAGTCTGTGTGTCCCTTGGTCTCAAGTGCAGTAAGGGTCAGTCCGCCGCCGACGTCCATGCTTTCCCCGTCCTTCATCGTGATATCGATCCTGAATCCGTCACCGGGGATCTCCATATTATTACCCGGGTCATACTGATCTCTGGCTGTTTCCCCAAGTCCTTTGATCACTTTGCGTGCTCCCGGTCTTGTAAATATATACTGTCCCTTCTCCGATCCTATCACCTTCGCCTCCGGAAATGCTTCCAGTACGAAAGGCAGTGCTCCGATATGATCGTAATGTGTGTGGCTCACAAGAATATAGTCCAGACTGTAGCTGCTTCCGTCTGTCTTTTTATGTGACGCCAGGGCTTTTTTTATGTTCTCAACGGTTCCGGGCCCGCAGTAAGCCATACCGCAGTCGTAAAGCAGCGCTTTTTCCCCGGTGAATATCATGATAGCCTCTCCGCCTTTTCCGGAAGTGACTCTTTCCATCTCCCCCGGAAGGTCAAATCTGTCGTGGCCTTCAAATTCAGGCAGCTCGAAAATGTTCTGTTTGTCTGTCATATTTCCCTCCGTGTTTTGCCGTTATAATACGACCGGGGCCGTTATCAGTATTCCTGATCGCCGTCCCCGTAATCATCCTCTCTGCTTTCCTCATCGGGATCAAGTTCCTCTTCCATGAGTTCCGCAAAAGTCATAATATATTCATCCATCTCAAAATCGAGACAGTCTTCGAAATCATATTCGAATTCCTCTTCGCCCAGTTTTTCAACCCGGTAAGTCGCCAGAGCGTCTCTTAAACTCATCTCCGCGGCAGGCCCTGCTCCCAGGCCGCCCTCTTCGATCCTGGCGCATTTCACAACTGAATCGAGGCAGTACCACTGATGTACCCTTTCAAATTCCTCCGCGAAGGAAAACATCTCATCGTCATCATCTATATTCTTAGC
>JAUMVF010000015.1:0-19030 GCA_030530305.1 Bacillota bacterium | reverse complement strand
ATCCCGGCAAGAGACAGTCTGACGGTATTGAGAAGAGAAAAAACTTCTGTTTCCCTGTCCGGTACGTGCTCCAGTACATCATCAAAATACTCTGTTATGATAGCAGATACCTGCTCCATATCAGCGTCGGAAAATAATTCTTTCAGTGTTTCCACAGGAATTTCCTCATCGGATTCCATCAAATCTGCCATATTCTCAAAGTATTCCAGATCTTCCGGCGAGTCGATGTCAAGATATTCCAGTAATTCTTTCAGGTCCATAACACACCTCCCCGTGTAAACAAGGTGTCGAATCAATCTAATTGTCGTCTGTCAGACAGAATCCGGCTCCAGATTCTTGAATTCAACGTGCATATCCACGCCTTTGAATATAGTATTTATCATATTGATGAAGTTCTCGGACAGGTCGCTGGCGTAGAAGATGTTCTCCGTATCGCTCTCCCCGGCCAGCATATCTTTTTCTTCCAGTATCTCTTTTATTCTGTAGACGATCTCCTCTGACGGGTTGATTATCTGAAGGTCGGGATACAGCCTTTCTATGTTGGACCGGATCAGCGGATAATGGGTACATCCCAAAACGATCGTATCCAGTCTGTCTCTGAGAACGAAATCATCCATGTAGTATCTTATAGTCAGGTCCATAATATCGTTGTGCACGATGCCCTCTTCTATCAGAGGCACGAACGCAGGACAGGCGGTCTCGAATATCTGAAGATCCCTGTTGTATCTGCGTATGAGTTTCTTGTACGCTCCGCTCTGGATAGTTACCTTGGTGCCTATTATGCCGATCTTGTTCTGCACAGAACACTTGCGGCTTATGGCTCTTGCGGCAGGCTCTATGATGCCGACCACCGGTATATCCGGATATCTTTCCTGGAGCATTTCCACACACGTGGAACTGACCGTATTGCATGCGATAACGATCATCTTCACATTGTTTTTCACCAGAAAATCAGCTATCTGTATTGAAAAGCTTTTTATAGTGGAGATAGCCTTGGACCCGTAGGGAGTCCTTGCCGTATCGCCAAAATATATTACTTTTTCCTCCGGCAGCAGTTTGTTCAGATAAGGGATGGAGTTAAGTCCGCCCAGCCCGGAATCGAAAAAACCGACAGGTCTGTTGTCCATTTATTGATTTTCCTTTCTGTGCTATAATCTTCTCGTATCGCACAAGTAAATTATACATTAGAAAAAAGCACAATGCAAAGAAAGAAGTATCTCCGGAGGGAAACCATGGGAAGCAGCAGGATCAAGGAAAGAAGCGAGATCGACAATAAATATAAATGGGATATCGAGGACATGTTCCCCGACGAATCGGTGATCGAAGATATCCTCGCGCAGGTAGAGAAAGACGCCTCCGATTTCGCGGCGTACAAAGGTCGTCTGGGAAGCTCGGCGGAAACACTCCTTGAAGCTCTCACCGCAAGAGATCATATCTGGCAGACCCTTGAGAAAGTAATGGTCTACGCCAGAATGAGAAGAGACGAAGACAACAGGGTCGCGGTCTATCAGGCAATGACAGACCGCTGCGGATCCATCGCGGCCAAAGTCGCGGCAGTCACATCCTTCTTTACACCGGAGCTGCTTGAAGCATCTGAAGATGAGATCATGAAATACGTGGATTCTCTGGAAGGACTTGAGATATACAGGTTCTATCTCTCGGATGTTTTCAGACTGAAGAAGCATGTTCTTTCAAAAGAAGAAGAAAACATCGTTGCCCAGCTGAGCGAAGTAACGGGAGCGACCGGTGATATCTTCACTATGCTCAACAACGCCGATCTGAAATTCGGCGAGATAAAGGATGAAGACGGCAACGAAGTCACCCTCACCCACGGCAACTACATCAAGTTCATGGAGTCAAAGGAGCGCAGTGTCAGAAAGGACGCCTTTTCTCACATGTACAAACCGTACATGGACCTGATCAACACTGTCGCAACCACTTACAACTACAATACCAAGACGGATGTGGTCTCAGCCAGGATGAGAAACTACGGTTCATCTCTTGAAGCCGCGCTGGCCTCGGACAACATCCCTCTGAGCGTGTACGACAACCTGATAGATATCGTCAATGAGACCCTTCCGGTCCTCTATAAATACCTCGACGCCCGTAAAAAACTGCTCGGAGTCGACGAACTCCACATGTACGACATTTACGTGCCTCTGATAGATATCCCCAGGGAGGACATCCCTTACGAAAAAGGTCTTGATATAATCAGGGAGGCATTAAAGCCTATGGGCAGTGACTACCTTGAAAAGATGAATTCAGGGCTTGCTTCAGGTTGGGTGGACGTGTATGAGAACGCCGGAAAGACCAGCGGAGCATACAGTTTCGGAAGTTATGACAGCAAACCTTACATGCTGCTCAACTACGCCAATACTCTCCAGGATGTATTCACCATCATCCACGAAATGGGCCATTCCATGCATTCCTGTTACACGAGAGCCCATCAGCCGTATATCTACGGCAGCCACTCCATATTCACTGCTGAAGTGGCTTCCACAGTGAACGAATCACTGCTGATGCATCATCTGATATCCAACGCGGAGGATGAAGATAAGAGAAAATACCTCATCAACATGCACATAGAAGAATTCCGCACTACGCTCTTCAGACAGACGATGTTTGCCGAATTCGAGAAACTTACTCATGAAGCTGCGGAATCGGGAACGGTCCTTACAGCTGAGTGGCTGTGTGACCAGTACAGGATGCTGAACGAGAAGTATTTCGGCTCCGGCGTAGTATCCGACGAGGAGATCGCGTACGAATGGGCCCGCATCCCTCACTTCTACAATGCTTTTTATGTTTACAAGTACGCCACCGGTTATTCTGCGGCAACTGCCATATCCGGAAAGATAATAAACGAAGGCGAAAAAGCCAGGGACAACTACATCGAATTCCTGAAGACCGGAGAAAGCGATCATCCGATCGAACTTCTGAAGATCGCAGGCGTGGACATGAGCAGTCCTGAACCTGTCAGACAGGCTATGGACACCTTCAAAAACCTTGTTGATGAATTCACCAAACTGGTGTAGTATGTTAGT
Organism: Bacillota bacterium; assembly: GCA_030530305.1. GTDB lineage: Bacteria > Bacillota > Clostridia > Peptostreptococcales > Anaerovoracaceae > RGIG7111. Next base: position 15,989 of record JAUMVF010000015.1, on the reverse strand, counting down.
GCTATGGAAAAGAGAGTTGTAAAGATATACTCAAACGACACACAGTTGTCCATAGATACTGTGAAGATCCTTGAGCAGAAACTGAAGGACGCAGGGTTCACTATCGCCGAAGAATTCACCGATGAGTGTGAGCTTCTCATCTGCGTAGGCGGAGACGGAGCCTTTCTTGAGGCTGTCCACATGTACGGATTCCCGAATATACCCATAATCGGTATCAACACCGGACATCTTGGTTTCTTCCAGGAGATGCCTTCAGACGACCTGGATCTTTTCATTGAGCATTATCTTGCGAGAAAATACAAGATACAGACTCTGAACACAGTAGAAGCATACGTTACCCTTCCCCATCAGACTATAGTGCTCAACGGTCTCAACGAGATAGTTATCAAGGGGAGGAACACCCATGCGATACATCTGAGCATTTCCATCGGAGGCAAATTCATAGAGCGCTGCTCAGGCGACGGCATCCTGGTTGCCACACCTGCCGGAAGTACCGCCTACAACTATTCGCTTGGCGGATCCATCGTAGACCCGAGGCTCAAACTGCTTCAGGTCACACCTATCGCGCCAATGAACACCACTTCATACAGATCGTTCACATCCAGCATTCTTCTTCCGTCCGACTTATGGCTCGGCATACACCCGGAAGACATGCGGGATCCGACTATATTCATTATCAACGACGGCATACAGCACAGATATAACAACGTGCGCGATATAGAGATCCGTTTCTCTGACAAGACCGTCAAGCTGCTCAGATTTGAAAATTACTATTTCTGGGACAAAGTAAAAAGCAAATTCCTTTGATATAAGAACTGAAATGCGGGAATATACCTACACACTCAAAAAAGAAGACGAAGAAACACCACTCAAGGATCTCCTCCGGAAAAAGTTCGATTTTTCATCTCGTCTGAGAACGAAGATAAAACGGGAGCGCCTTGTTTTTTTAAATGGCGAAGAACCCGTCATGTGGTCATGCGGCAAGGCGGGAGATGTTCTTTCGGTGCGTATGCCCGAAGAAAGAAGCGGTTTTGAACCCGAAGACATTCCTGTGGACGTTATCTACGAGGACGACGATATACTCGTGATAAACAAGCATCCGGGCTATATCTGCCATCCTACCAAGGGGCATGTTTCACACACCATGGCAAACGGCATCATGAAGTACATGATCGACTCGGGGCAGTCCTTCAAAATACGCTTCATAAACAGGCTGGACATGGACACCTCCGGCACACTTCTCATAGCCAAGAACGCCCACGCCCAGGCTGATTTTATGAAAAAGGCAAAACACGCTGAAAAGATATACTCGGCCATAGTCGACGGCAGCGTCGAAGAAGACGAAGGCGTCATCGATGAGCCGGTAGGTCAGCCCGACCCCGAGAAAGTGGAACGGGGCGTCGTGCCCGAAGAACTGGGCGGTCAGCCTTCCGTCAGTCATTACAAAGTGGAGGAACGCTTCAGATGCCTGACAAAAGGCGGTGAAACGAAAGATTACAGCCTTGTGAAGGTTCTTATAAAGACAGGCAGGACCCATCAGATAAGGGTCCATATGGCTTACATTGGTCATCCTGTTGTCGGCGACCATCTTTATGGTGAAGAGAACCCTCTTCTCATAGAAAGACACGCTCTCCACGCAGAAGAACTTTCCTTCGATCATCCCGCCACGGGAGAAAGACTTCATTTCGAAGCAGCATGGCCTGAAGATATGAAAAGGCTGCTTGATATACTCCGCGAAGGAGCAAAGAAATATGAGCAAAACAGACAGTGATAATAACAAGAATTATGTATACATAGTGGAGTGCTGCGACGGTTCCCTGTACACCGGCTGGACCACAGACGTAGAAAAGCGCGTAGAAGCCCACAACAGCGGCAAAGGCGCTAAATACACCCGCAGCCGCAGGCCTGTGAAACTGGTCTACACAGAGGAACTCCCCACTAAGGAAGACGCCCTCAGCCGGGAGGCTGCAATAAAAAAACTGACGCCCGTTAAAAAGCGTCAGCTGATATCTGAAAGCAAGGAGAAATAGATAATCCTATTTCTTTTTCTTTTTGGATTTTTTCAGTTCGATCTTGATCTGCTTGGCAAAATTATCGATCGCTTTTTCGTTTATCTTCACATCTAATCCCTCTTTTTCCACGTTCTTGATGAGCATCTTAACTGCTACTTTCTCAGAACCGTGGAGATTTTCAGGGTTCAGCTCACCGCCGAAGGAATCCGTTACGATAGCTCTGCTGTCAAGATCCTGATACAGGTTCCTGTGGATATAGTTCTTCGAATCGTCCTCATATACATTGCAGATGAAGAAGGCGAAAGGCTTGGCTCTCAGGTACACCCTGTTCTTCGCAAGGTATCTTCTCGCTTTCTTCTGGATCTTGCCCATCCTTATGGATGAGCCTACTATTATGCAGTCATAATCCATTGTGCCCGGATCGTATCCGTCAAGATTGCATACGACCACGTCGGCAAACTCCTCAAGCCTGTCTGCCAGCATGTTAGCGCACATCTTGGTTACCCCTGATTTAGTTGCGTAAGCCACCAGTATCTTCATCACTTGTCCTCCAGTAATTTTTCAACTATCTCAACGTCAGATGGCGTATCGATGTACTGTGTTCCCCTCTTCTGTCTGGTCTCGCGGCCCTTTCCGGTAATAAGCACCACGGTGTTTCCGTCAGCCTCGTTGACAGCTTTGGTTATGGCCTCGACTCTGTCATCGATTATATCAAAATCTGTTCCGTAGGAAGCCACATACTCGGATATCTCTTTGGATATCTTGGCGATAGGCTCTTCTCCCGCATCCTCTTCAGTGATATATACCTTATCAGCGTATTCGCCCGCCAGGCTTCCCAGCTCCCGTCTTCTGCCAAGAGCTTTCTTGCCCGGGCATCCGAAGACTATGGTCACCCTGCTGCCGGGGAATTCCTTGTGTATGGAATCGAACAGGTACTGGAAACTCATCTGGTTGTGGGCGTAATCGACTATGACCGTCATGCCGGTCTTTGCCCCTCTGAATATCTCCATCCTGCCGCTTACTCTTGCCTTCTTCAGTCCCGACTTAATGTAATCGAGGGGCACGTTCAGGCAGTAACACATAGCTATAGCGGCCAGGGCGTTCTCCACGTTGAACAGGCCGTGCATGGTGATCATGAACTTCTCATCAAAGCTGTCGCACTTTACTTTGAAGGTTATATCATCATCGGAAGTTTTTATATCATATCCGAAGATGTCAGCCCCTTCTTTAGTACCGAAGGTTATTACCCTCTCAGCCACTTTGCTGGCTTTTGCCGCAGCAAGAGCGTCTTCGCTGTTGTCGCAGTCAAGATTTACGCATACGTTCCTGCACTGACCCATGAGTATGAGCTTTGAAGCGAGATAATCCTCAAAGTCGGGATGTTCAATATCGCTTATGTGATCAGTCCCTATATTCAGGAAGCAGCCCACATCGAAGGTCATGCCCGATACTCTGTCATATTTGAGCGCCTGGCTGGATACCTCCATTGAGGCGAACTCTATATCGCTGGTCACCGCATTGTCAAAATGCCTGTAAAGATCCATGGTCTCAGGAGTGGTCAGATGTGACTCTTCCTTAATGATACCGTCGTAATTATCGATACCTGAAATGACTGCGGTCTCAGGCTTTCCTTCAGCCTTCATCCAGTCATCCAGTATGTATTTCATGAAATACGTAGTGCTGGATTTGCCCTTTGTGCCTGTGATGCCTATAACAGTCAGATCCTTCCATACGTCGTTGTAATACGTATTGGCTATGATGACCATTGCTTTGCGCACATCGTTCACAAGAATGAACGGAACGTCTTCAGGCACGTTGTCGTATCTGTTTTCGCTGACATAGGCAAAAGCTCCTTTTTCAAGAGCGCCTGCGAGATACTCGGCTTTGAAATGAGCTCCTTTGCACACGAAGAGAGTACCGTACTGCACATCCTGTGAATCAAAGGATATGTAGCGCACGTCCCTGTCCGCGCCGCTTTCGGCGCTGCTTTCTTTCAGCAGTCCTTCCTGCTCAAGCAGTTTTATATACTCATCAAGTTTATGGAAATTCGTCACCATGGTTCTATCCTTTCAGTTTCTTTCCGCATTTAATTATCGCTATATCGGCGAGGGCCTCCAGGGCGTCTACATATATGTCCGGAAGTCCGAATATGTCTCTGTAGCACGAGAGTTCCGTACACGCCAGAAGCAGCTTGTCGCATCCCTTCCCGACCATTTCCTTTTCAATGGGCAGGATATCTTCCGGTGTCAGCGGGCCGCCGTCCTTTATGCCGTCATATATTATCTCCATGACCTTCTTCTGCATCTCGTCAGAAGGAAGAACGGCTTCCATGCCGTATCTTGCGCACGCTTTCTGATAAAGGCCCTCTTTGATGGTCCCGTCTGTAGCAAGAATGCCGACTCTCTTTGCACCGAGCTGTTTAAGATACGCAGCAGCCGTGTCTATCATATCGACAAGTTCTATATCTGTTCTTTCCCTGAGTATATCTATGAGGGAGTGGGCCGTATTGCAGGTCATGACCGCAAGATCCGCACCGCCTGAAGCAAGGTACGCTATATCCTTATCAAGCTGGTCGATGATAGTGTCCATATCTCCGGCAAGTATGGCTTCCGTTCTGTCAGGCATGGACGCATGATTAAGTATGATCATGTCTATGTGATCCTGATCGCAGTAAGCTTCTGTTTTTCTGATCACCATACCGTAAAACAACTGACTTGCAAGAGGTCCCATGCCTCCTATTACTCCAAGTACTTTTTCGTTCTTTCTGTTCATTATCCTCACCCGTCAAGGCATATAGATTTTGAAGTTCCTGTAGTGTCTGTGCATGTTTCTCCATATGCGCAGTCTTCTGACAAAACTCCTGTCAGGTCCGTATATGAGCGGATTGACAACTTTTCCTTCTCTGATCAGGGACGTCATCTCTTCCCTGTATTCCAGATGATCCACATAGCGGAACGCCACCTTCTTCGGGACAACCATCCACAGGTTCTTTTTCGACGCGTCCATATACTCCATAGGACCTTCTTTGATCCTGTCTTCTACAAAACACTTCGCCACATTGGCGCCTGAGCCGGTCACATAATAATTGCTCCTGCCCTGTCTTGTATTTATTTCAAATACCTTGAACGTCTTGTCTCTTAAATCATATTTTATATCGAAATTCGCAAAACCTACATACGCCAGTCTCTCCAGCAGGGCCTTGAACTTCTCTTTCAGTTCTTCGTTCTCCTCTGTGATTATTACCGCGTGGTTGCCGATGCCGTGAGGAGTGTGCTCCTCTAAAAGCACATGGCCCAGGCACATCATCTTCACGTCGCCGTTCTGATCGGAATAAGTGGTAAGGACCCTCATGAACGTATCATCGCCCGGTATGAAATTCTGGATAATGACCGAATCCTCATATCCTGCGCCGTAAATATCGGAAAGCACTGATTTCACGTCATCCACCGTGTCGACTTTGTAGACTTTCTTCTGTCCCGGATAAGGATGCTGCCAGTATTCTATACCGTTTGAAGGCTTAATAATGAAGGGGCCTTTGAACGGCAGTTTGAAATCCTGCCCCATCTCTTTTTTGTACACGAATGTGTCAGGATAGTCTATCTCGAACTTTTCGCACAGATCATAGAATTTCTCCTTGTGTATCAGATCGTGCATCAGGTCTATGTTTATATACGGAGCGATCACGTTCTCCGGCATATCGTCCTTGTTGGCGCTGGCAAGCTCAACGTAGCTGTCTCCGCAACCTATAAGGAGTACGGTTTCATCCTTGTGCTCAGCAGCAAATTCCCTGACCAGTTTCATGAAGGTCTCCTGTTCGTCAGCCTTCTCGTTGGCATGATAATCCATGATCTTGCTGTCCATGCAGGGGCCTGTCGGGAACTTGCCCCAAACGTGGGAAATAATGCCGTATTCTTCGTGAAACGCCCTTGCGACGCTGCAAACATTTATATCACCTGCGAAAAGCAGGGGTACGAATTTCTTTTCCATAAAACAATCAGTCCTTTCAGCTGTCGTCACTGGACGACGAAGTTCTTGCCGTTCACCATTTCATAGAAAACAGTCTGGGTCGATGACATGTATGCCGTAACCACGTAAGTCGGCGCGCTGGCCGCGAGCATGATAAGATTGTAAACGAAGAAGTTTATGCCGGCCCCATCTGTAGCCACGCTGACCGCCCCGGAAATTATCCCTGCGGGAATCGCCGCCAGTATCAGCCATCCGATGAAAGAAAGATCCACGCAGAAGAGTTTGAATTTGTTGTCGCGCATCATTTCCTTACTCAGTCTCAGGCACTCGAGGGCGCCATTATTCGGGTCGTCAGCCAGAATGTAGAAAGCCTGACTGTATCTGAAGGCTGCTATTATTCCCGGCACTATGAGAAGCAGTGACCACAGGAACACGAATATGCTGTACAGAAGCATGAGCACAAAGGCTTTGCCGAAATGCTCAAACCCGGAAAACGCCTGCCCGGCGCTGTGGGTCTGTCTTCTGATAAGAGCAAGGAAATATCTGCTTGCTCCAAGGGCAAAAGCGCCCATGACCAGCATGGTGAAAACACCTGAAAGCGCGCTTGCGTTTCCGAGGGCTATGTCCACCTCTTCCCCCGCGATCTGCGTATGTATGACCTGGGGCTTTCCGAAAAAGTTGTCAATAAAAAGCGCAGGCACCTGCGTACATAAAGCTACGATCACAACTACCATAGTCGCCTCGAGCCAGCTGCCCGCAAGAGCCCTTCTTCCCAGGAATCTGAGATTCGATGCTGATTCAGTTATTATCGTTCTTTCCATTCTCGTCTCCTTCGGCTGGACCGGTTATCTGATCCTTTTTCTCTGTTGTTTCCTTATCTTCCCTGACCTTCGGTACCCAGTGGTTCGGGTCGGTCAGCACCACATATACGAACGCCAGTCCGAGTATCATCAGTCCGGCAGCTTCCACATACAGCTGTCTGCTGTACACTACTGCCCCGATACCCATGACCGCGGTGATCCCGTAAAGTATGAGCACGGTCCTTCTCTGCCCCAGACCTGCTCTCATGAGTCTGTGATGTATATGGCCCTTGTCAGCCTGCATCACAGGCTTTTTATTCACCAGTCTTCTGAATACAGCAAAGAGCGTATCTATCACGGGTATGCCCAGCACGAGCAGAGGTATCACGAGAGCTCCCAGCGTAACGCTCTTTACCGGCTGCATAAGCGAGAAACTGGCCAGACAGAACCCGAGGAAGAGCGATCCTCCGTCTCCCATGAATGTCTTTGCAGGATAGAAGTTGAACGGCAGGAAGCCGATGCATGCTCCGGCAACTGCCAGCATCAGCAGACACGCCAGATAATAACCGTGTATATAAGCTATATATGAGATACAGAACGCGGCGATGATGGTTATGCCGGCCGCAAGGCCGTCCACACCGTCTATAAGATTGACCGTATTCATTATGGCGATTACCCATATCATCGTTACTATGAAGCTGACGACATGCGCTGTTGTGCTCGTAGGCGCTGTGCCAAACAGCATGATGATCTGTACCCGCACGCCTACTACGTAAAGCAGTATGGCGGCTATGGCCTGCCCCATGAGCTTTATCATAGGTCTCAGATGGAATATATCATCGAGAAGTCCCAGTATGTATACGAAGACACCAACCAGAAGCGTTTTCAGAAGCATTCCGGTCTTGATCTTCTCGAACACGTCCTGTTCACCGTTCATGAAAATGAGGATGATCACAGTCGCCACGGCGGCACCTGCGAATATCGCAAGTCCTCCGAACCTGGGTATGGGCTTTGTGTGCATACGCCGGTCATCTTTCGGTATATCCATTACTCCCAGTTTGGGAGCAAGCCATTCGGTAAGCGGCGTTATGACAAGTGATATCAGGAATGCTACCCCGAATACCAGCCAGAATCTCATACTAAAAGGCATCACGCTCTCCTTTTCATGCTTTTTGCATATCTTGTTGCTTATATGCCATATTCCTGTATATTATACTACATTTATGGCCTTTTGCATACCGGTTATGTATTTTTCATTGACCTGTGCTATACTTTACGCGTAAAGAAAGGATGACCTTCTATGCCAAAGAAAGAAAACTGTTATATCATACTCTCCCACATCGAGGGGGATCTTGCTGAAATAGCCGCCCCGGAAGAAGACTCTTTTGTTATCTGCGCCGACGGCGGATACGGCAAGGCTTTGGAGGCAGGCATAAAACCCGACATAGTCATCGGCGACCTTGACTCATCAGAAGATATCAGCATCCCTGACGATATCCCCCTCATCAGACTTCAGGTGGAAAAAGACGTTACCGATACTGACAGCTGCCTTGAATACGCCATTGACCAGGGTTACTCCTCCATTTTCATCATAGGAGGCCTTGGCGGCAGGTGCGATCACTCCATTGCCAACATACAGAACATCGTCCGCTACAGCGCGTACAACGAAACTCTTGGCTGCGCCCCCAGGATCATCATGGCTGACAAATACAACTACCTGTTCGCGCTGACAGACGACCATGTGCAGCTCCCCGCTTTTCCGGGACATAAGCTGTCGCTTCTTTCCTTTACTGAGAAATGCGAAGGTGTGACCGTTTCAGGAGTTCATTATCCTCTCAAGGATCATACTCTCACCAGCACTTTTCCCCTTGGAGTGAGCAACGAGTTTGAAGATGATATAGTCGATATAGAAGTGAAAAAAGGCACCCTTCTGGTCATAATGTCACGGGATGTATAAGGTGTAATAAAAGAGCGGTAATGCCGTAATGCCTGCGGTCCTCGGCTTCGCCTGCGGAGGCAGACATTACGGTATTGCCGCCTTTTTATTCATAGCATATATCTATGCATCCTTGACACATGCAGGACTTTGCTTTAGTATTGAATTTGTTCGGCGCAGATCACAGCGCCGTCAGAACAGAATAACTGCTAGGGGAGCTTTTGCTGAGAGTGGCCGTATCGATTGGCCAGACCCTCATGACCTGAACCGGATAACACCGGCGTAGGGAAGCATTGAAAGGCATGATTTCGTGCCGGCATCCCCTCCTGTATCAAAGGAGGTTTTTTTATGAATTTACAGGAATTTGTTGAATCAACAGTCGGCCAGATAGTTCTGGTCGCAGTAATTATCGTTTTTTTCCTGATCATTTTTCTCACTGGCAAGGGAAAGAAAACAGATACGAAAGCGCTGATTTTCTCCGCTTTGTGGCGCTTGCTATGGTGCTCGACCAGATCAAACTGTTCACCATGCCGCAGGGAGGATCCATTACGCCGTTTTCGCTTCTGCCAATAGTGCTGTGCGGGTATTTCTTCGGCCTGAGACGTGGTGTCCTGGCAGGTTTCTGCATGGGACTTCTGCAGCTGCTTTTCAGCCCGTATGTAATACATCCTGTCCAGATGCTCCTTGACTATCCCATCGCTTTCGGAGGACTTGCAATGGGAGCGTTCCTCAGAAACAGCAAAAAAGGCGCGCTGATAAAAACATATCTGGTCGGCGTGGGATTCAGGTATATGTTCGCGGTGCTTTCGGGAGTGATCTTCTTCGGGGCATATGTGCCTGACGAGAGGTTCAACGCTCTCACCTGGTCGCTGTGGTACAATCTGACATATACGGCGGTTGAAGCAGGCATAACTGTTGCCATACTCTTCATACCTGCTGTGTCTAATATGTTCAAACAGCTGAAATCGCAGGTGTCTGAGTCCTGAATGTAGAGTTGAAATAGAAGAGAGCGGTAATACCGTAATGCCTGCCTCCGCAGGCGAAGCCGAGGACCGCAGGCATTACGGCATCACCGCTCTTTTGTTTATATCAAATCACAGATCTCCGGCATTCAGCACAGGGACCCAGAGTTGCAAGGCTCCTTCTTCTTTTGTCTCCCCGTAATATTCGATTTCATAGGGATTACTGTCATCGCGAATATAGCTGCATGATGGTATGTATATATCTTTGATGAACTTCCACGCGCCTTCAACGGTAAGATCCTGTTTTTCTTTTTCGCTGAAGCAAGCCTTAAGATACGTTCCGGCAGGCACGGCCCACTGAGCGCCTCCGGCCGGCATGTAGACTGTGGGGTAGACGCTTTTACCGTACAGATATGTTTCCGCACATAAAAAAGAGCGGCTTTCCTCCCGCCTGATGATACCGTAGAAGCCCTGTCCGCACCCCAGGAGGCACTCGAACCTTGCTCCCCCGTCATTTCCTCTGAAATCCGATATGACCTTCTCCCGGTTATTTTCATCAAGGCCGGCTTTAACGCCACACACTCTGAACTTTTCAGTTTTTTCCGCAAAAACACGCATGACAATTCCCGCAGCCTATATCTCTGCCACAAAATACTCGAGAGCCATGTTGGAATCCATAAGACCTGTCTTTATATTTATGGCTATCTCATAGGCGTATATAAGTATCGTCCGAATCGCGTCTTCACTCATCCCGCCTGCGAAAGAGGCTGCTTTCTTAATTCTGTATTCATGGACTTTGAGTTTTCTGGCTATTTCCGGGACCGCCATCCCTTCGCCTCTCATTTCCCTGGTCTTGAGCATGAGCTCCAGCTGCTTGACGATCATCCTGATGATAAAGAACTGATCCTCGCCGGAAGAGATCATGTTCCACATGAGTCTTAATGCTTCATCTTTCTTCTGTCGGCTCACCGCATCCAGCATCGCAAAGACATTCGTGTCAAGACCTGTCGCTATCGACGCCGCTACATCGGCCGGAAGGATCTCCTGACCGCTGCTGTGGGCTATCATCTTCTTCAGGTCGTTCTCCAGATTGTAAAGACCGTAGTCCACGTCTTTGTTGAGATATCCGCTCTCGTCTATGATAGTATCAACCGCTGATGGTTTTATGGTCTTGCCTGCGGTCCGCATTCTCTTCGCGATGAATCCTCTCAGAAGTTTCGCGTCTAAAGGCGTGAATTCATAGATGCTCCCGTGTTTTTGTATGGTCTTGAACAGCTTTCCCTGTTTAGCTTTAGGGTCATCCTTTTTCCCGGTGAATACGACTATTGCTGATTCGGGGACATCGCTGAGATACTCACATAATTCGTTTGTGAAGTTTTCAGAATACCTGCCCGAAGCGTTCTTCCAGAGAAGCGGAAAATCTGCGATATGAAGTATCTTCTTATCTGAGAACATGCTGAAAGTCTCACAGAATTCCTTTATCTGATCTATGTCCGCTTCCGTCCCGTCCACTTCCAGAAGATCCATTGCTTCAGTCCCCGGATTTATATAGGCGCTCTTCACAAGTTCATACGCCCACTGGGCCAGATACTGCTCTTCCCCGTGGAAAAGCAGCAGATTGCTGATAGATCCGCTTTTTACATCCTTCTGTATAGTTCTGAAAGCATGAGTTTTAGACTCATTGTTTCTTCCTGCCATAGTCTGTTCACTCCTGCCTTTTATTATACCCTGTTTATTTGTTTTTTCAATGAATCAGGTGTCCGGATCCAGGACATCATGTCTGCTTTTACGGGCTTTCTGACCGGATCACTGTCCTGTATCCCGATATCTTTCCGTCTTCCATATTCACAGCTACTGCGCCCTGAAGATCGTTTCTGAATACAGGTATATTCCTCTCCTTAAGCCTTTGCAGCGTTTCCGGCGACGGGTGTCCGTAGTTATTGTTCTTTCCCACCTGTATCACAGCCGCCTCAGGGGAAACCCTGTCAAGGAAAAGTCCTGATGAACTTGTCTTTGATCCGTGATGGCCCACCTTCAGTATATCCGCATCAAGCGCAGAGTTTTGCGGGTCGTCCGCCGAAAGCAGTGAGGCTTCCCCTTCTTCTCCCATGTCGCCTGTAACAAGCACGCTGACACCGCCTATCTCCACTCTCATTATGAGGCTTGAAGCGTTTTCATCCTCCTCATTCTCAAGAAGGTTTTCGTATTCCTCTTTGGTTTTCCTCTCCGGCCAGAGGATCTTTATCTCCGCTCTGCTGCCCGCCTTTACCTTTTGTCCTGCGCAAAGGTATGTGATCTGACCCGCGTCAAGACCTGTCTCTTCGCATATTTCTTTTTCTCTCAGCCTGTTCCCTTCGTACACAAAAAGCCTGTCCACCATTCCTTCTCCTGCCAGTTCGCATATGCCCTTGTAATGATCTGTGTGCAGATGTGTCACAAAAGCGCCGTCTATGTGAGAAACACCGTTTTTCAGCAAATATGGCTTAAGGGTCTTTTTGCCTGTATCGTATCTTACACTGCCCCCTCCGTCGAAAAGGTAATTTCTCTCGCCCGCAAAAAAGCCTTCTCCTTTCACCTTCATATGCATGCAGTCCCCCTGCCCCACGTCTACGAAAACGATTTCGGCGTCTCTGAAAGATCCATCCGCGGCATTCCCCGCTCCGACTGTTATGAACACTAAAATGACCGTAACGTACAGTATGGCCCGCCATCTTTTCCTTATCTTCATTATGAGGAACATCTCAGATATCAGAATGAAAAATCCGGCGTAGAAAATAAAAATCATCCAGAGCGCAGGCGACGCTGCGTCAAAACACAGGGTTCCCGGTCTGTATGCTGCATCATTTATTCCGGTCAGTATGCCGGCGCAGCCCGAAAAAATCCTTCCCGGTATCACGGTTCCCATGCCGGCAACAAAACCTGTCATGAGCATCATCAGCACTCCGGTGGGAACCATTATCCCGGCTATCAGAATGACGACCGGGTTTATGATGAACGCGCTGAGAGACGCGTAATTGAAGGTGTAGACCGTATACGGGAGCATGACCGACTGGAACAGGAGCATGAAAGCGCATTTTCCCGTCAGACCTTTTCCAGTAAGAGGTGCCAGTGCGGAGATCACCGCTACCGCAAGGAACGACATCTGAAAACCTGTGTTATATAACTGCATCGGGCAGTGGCAGAGAACTATGATCGAAGTCAACGCCGCCCCGGTCATTATGTCGTATCTTCTGTAAAAGAGTTTTGCGATAAGATGGAGAATTATCATGATGACCGCCCTGACCACCGACGGTGAAAAATCGGCAAGGAAGCAGTAGAAGATAAAAAAGAACGCGGTAAATAAGGCGAACGCCCAGCGTTTCCTTCCCGGCCACAGCAAAAGCACCAGGCCGTATATGGCTCCTATGTGAAGCCCGCTGACAGCAAGTATATGAGCGGTTCCGTTTTTCCTGAATTTTTCGTACTGTTCTTCATCAAGGCCTGATTTGTCCCCGAAAAGCATGGCGTCCGCAAGGGCAGACGTGTCTTCATCCGTATATTCTTCAAGCGTAATAAGGAACCGTTTCCGAAGCCTTGCCGCCGTATGGCGAAGCCTGTCCTTTACCTGGCCGGTCCTGAAAGAGCCTGTCACCCCTTTCATGAGTGTATAGATCTGTCTCGTTCTGAGATATTTCCTGTAATCGAAGGTTCCGGGGTTTCTGGCAGGTTCAGGAATGGATATCTGACCTGTGACAGAAACCTCTCTTCCAGGCATTATACCGGCGCTCCACGTCTTGCGGGTGTCGTACGATTCCCTGTATATATTTACAAAGATCTTTTCAGGAGCATCCAGCGCCTCTTCCACGCCTTCCCTCTTGAACCTGCTGGCTCTGACAATCATCTGAATATGATCGTCAGCTTTTTCAGTATACGAAAGAACTGTTCCGCTGATCGCGAGAGTCTCCCCGTCATGCCCGGGGAGTTTTCCTTCATCATAAAGCTTCACGCCGAAAAACGAGTCCAGCACGAATATCATTCCCATGAAAAAAAGAGCTATGAATACGACAGGCCTTCTCACTTTACCTCCTGTATATCAAAGCTCCTTTTCATCTGTTACTATATATGCCCGCTTCGGTCATTGCAACGGTATGTCTGAAATACCGTCAGTCCTCGTCAGCAAGAAACGCGTCATACCCTTTATTTGTCTCATATATGTCGGCTTTGCTGGTCACCTCGAAGGGCGCGTGCATATTCAGCACCGCTACGCCGCTGTCAACGACCTCCATGCCGTAAAGGGACATGATGTACGCAATGGTTCCGCCGCCGCCTTCGTCGACCTTGCCCAGTTCGGCTGACTGGAAAATGACTTTTTTATCATCCAGTACTCTGCGCAGTCTGCCAAGATATTCCGCGTTAGCATCGTTGCTGCCGCTCTTTCCTCTGGCACCTGTGAATTTATTGAACACCATTCCGTATCCCATCATGGCGGCGTTCTTCTTATCGAATTTCCCTGCGTATGTTGGATCGAAAGCAGCGCTCACATCCGATGAGAGCATCCTGCTTGAAGCAAGGGTCCTTCTCAGAACGAGCTCTGTGTTTTTAGTGCTGCCGTCATAGGCATCCATTGCTTCTATGAGCTCAGCTACTGTATTTTCAAAGAACCTTGACTGCATTCCTGTGGCTCCTACGCTGCCGATCTCTTCCTTGTCCACCAGCAGACAGCAGGCGGTCCTCTTCATTTTCTTCGTCTGAAGCATCGATACCAGCGATGTGAAAGCGCATACTCTGTCATCCTGACCGTAGGCCATGATCATGCTTCTGTCCAGTCCTGCCTCTCTGGCTTTTCCTGCAGGCACTATCTCAAGTTCCGCGGACCACAGATCGTCTTCTTCAATGCCGAAACTGTCTTTCAGCATCTTCAGCACACCTGCCTTCACCGCGTCCTTGTCCTCGCCCTTGAGCGGTCTGCTGCCGACGATGATATCCAGATCTTCGCCTTCTATAACAACGCTGGCTTTCTTGACCATCTGCTTTGCCGCAAGATGAATGAGCAGATCGGAGACGAAAACCACCGGATCCTTTTCATCCTCGCCTATACGGATCTCCTTAACTGAGCCGTCTTTCATGGCAACGACACCGTGGACCGCGAGCGGAATGGTCACCCACTGGTACTTCTTGATACCGCCGTAATAGTGGGTATCCATGTAAGCGATCTCCGTATCTTCATAAAGCGGATTCTGCTTAAGATCCAGTCTCGGCGAATCGATATGGGCACCAAGTATATTCATGCCTTTTTCAAGAGGATCAGACCCGATATTGAAAAGGGCTATAGTCTTGTTCATGCATACGGAATAGACCTTGTCGCCGGCCTTTACTTTTTTACCTGCTTCGATTATCCCGTTAAGATCCCTGTATCCTGCAGCTTCAGCATCAGCAATGATCTTTCTGATACATTCACGTTCTGTCTTTCCCTCATCCAGAAACACTCTGTAATCACTGCACAGCGCTTCCAGTTCTTTGAGCTGCTTCGCAGTGTAAGTCGTCCACGCGTTCTTTTCTTTCATCATTTCATCCTTCCTCACTGAATCGCTTCATCATTTCTTCAAATCTGCTGTATGGAAACCCGATGACATTGTCCAGGTCACCGTCAATATGATCAACATATCTGCCGAAAGTTCCCTGAATGGCATAAGCTCCTGCTTTATCGTATGGTTCATCCGTATCTGCGTATTCTGACAGTTCCTCATTGGAATAGTCTCCGAACCATACCCTTGTCTTTTCACAGAAAAGTACCTTCTTTCCAGTATCCGGACATATCATCGCAACGCCCGTGGCAACGATGTGATCTGTATTCCTCAGGCTGCTGAGCATACTGATCACTTCTTCCCTGTCAGCAGGCTTTCCCATGATGCCGTCCTTATATACTACAGTGTCCGCTGCGGTTATAACGCCTGCAGACAAACAACGTGATGCATCATCTGGTGATGCATCACTGTTGTTATTATTATTGGTTTGATCTTCTGTTTCGATCAGTTCCGCCACCCGCATCGCTTTCTTGAGAGCCAGAAACATAACTGTGCTCTCAAGTGACATATCCATAGGTATGTTCTCATCAACGTCGGCAGGCATCACTGTATGATCTGTGTTATGCTCCTCCATCATCTCTATTCTTCTGGGAGATGATGAGGCAAGTATTACTTTTCGCATACCGTATAACATCCGTTCTTACTGGTCTCCGTTGTCGCCGCCGGAGTCTCCGCCGTTATTTCCGCCGGAATCATCATCACCGGTACCTTCATCGATGCCGGAATTTTCAGGTTCATCCTGTTCTTCC
>JAUMVF010000014.1 GCA_030530305.1 Bacillota bacterium | reverse complement strand
CATGACCGCGTCCGCGCTGTCCGGCGATACGAAGTTTATGAACGGCATGAGCAGCGCCAGGAAAAGGAGTACCAGTATCGCGCCTTTGATAGCGCCTGCCGCAAGACCCAGTATCCCGTCGAAGCATCCGGACAAGCCGTCCCTGTGCCTTTTTGAGAATCCCCTGAGTATCAGCCAGAGTATGATTTTGATCACCAGGAATATCAGAACGAAAACAAGTATGGCGAAGATCGCGTCCGCAAAAGTCACAGCCAGCGATTCTGTTATGTCGTTCGTAGTCTCTGCAGCTTTCTCCCCGATCACATCCGGAAGGCTGTCATAATATGTCGAGGCGCTGTCAGCAGGTCCGGAGAAATTCCCCAGCATAAGCCTGTAGATCCTGTTGTATATTTCCGTGTGTTCTTTGAGAAAACCGCTTACCGGGTCTGTAAGGAAAAAAGCCCCGGCCAGCGAGATGAGCCATCCCAGCGAATGGACTATCGTATAAAGAAAGCCCTTCCTGAATCCCAGAACAAGGCATATCACCATTATGGTTATAAGAATCAAATCTATAATCATTATTCTCTGTCCCCCAATTGATTCATCCTTTACCCGATTATACCCCACCCGGTTCCATCTGGCAAACCCGCGCGGCGTCGGGAAATAATTTATTTCCCGGCACTTTTGATATATAATCTAAGTGTAAACCGCGTGTACTAAAAAGGAGTCGTTCCATGATATATAAACATCACTACGATTCACCTCTCGGAGGTATTACCATAGCGAGCAACGGCAAGGCCGTCACAGGGCTCGGCTTCGATGATCAGAGATTTTTCGATGAAGCGGTGCCGGAAGGTTCTGTCCCCGCTGAACCGGAAGAAACCGCGGCCGGGGCGAACGTAACATCTGTACTTGATGATAATAAAGCCGGTGCAGACACGCCGCCGGATCCGGAGCTGGAAGGAGCTCTTGACGTTTTCAGGCAGGCCGATCTGTGGCTGGATATATATTTCGATGGAAAAGACCCGGGATTCACACCTCCGCTTTATCTGGAGGAAAGCGATTTCAGAAGCAGGGTTTGCCAGATCATGCTGGATATCCCATTTGGTAAATACACGACCTACGGACATATCGCGGATATCATCGCTGAAGAAAACGGCCTTTCCCGCATGTCAGCCCAGGCGGTGGGCGGCGCTGTAGGCCATAATCCCATATCACTCATCATCCCCTGCCACAGAGTCATAGGTTCTGACGGTTCTCTGACAGGGTACGGCGGAGGTCTGGACAGAAAACTCGCTCTTCTTGCTGTTGAAAACTCCGAGGCTCTGGATCTCATAGATCCGGAATGCCGCCAGATAGAATTCCCTGACACCATTGAACATGTCAATTCGCGGTTGTACCATGATGAAAAATATGATAAAATTCTATGGCATGTTGGTAGAACTGTATTCATGCAGGAGGCCCTCAAAGAAGCGAAAAAAGCTTTTGATGAAAACGAGGTGCCTGTCGGCGCTGTAGTCGTGAAAGACGGTCTGATAATCGGCCGCGGTCACAACAGGACCGAAACGGCTCACGACCCTACGGCTCACGCGGAGATCATGGCCATACGCCGGGCCGCTGAAAAGCTCGGCAACTGGAGACTCACCGGTTGCGACCTTTATGTCACGGTAGAACCATGCGCGATGTGCGCGGGAGCCATAGTCTGGTCCCGCATCCGGTCCCTTTACATCGGGACGCCGGATCCGAAAGCAGGAGCCTGCGGTTCCCTCTATAACATCCCCCGGGATGAGAGGCTGAACCACATAGTACAGATCCACACAGGAACCATGCAGAAGGAATCAAGTAAGCTCATGAAAGATTTCTTCAAAAAACTCAGACAAAAGAACCCGGAGGAATGAACACATGAAGAGACTGGGCGCAATATTAATACTTGCCCTTATGATATCGGTTTTGGCAGCTCCTGCAGTTTTTGCGGACGCAGGCAATCTCAAACTGACTGACAACTATCCGCAGGACGGCACCACAGGCGCGTCTACCGACAACCTCAGTGTAAAGCTGTATTTCAATCAGGATGTAAAGCCCAAAAGCAAGGCCGTGGCAAAATCCAATGAAGCTGCTATAACCTTCAAAGACAACAAAGGCAAAGAAGTCCCTGTTATCGTAAAGTACCATCCTAAGAAAAAAGGACAGATGATCGTCCTTGCGGACGCTACGAGCGGAGCCTCTTCAAAAAAGGGCGCTGTAAAGATAAAAAGCAATACTAAATACACCGTAACTATAGATAAGTCTTTCCAGGCAACCAACGGCGACACCATGTCTGAGCCCCAGGTCATTTCCTTTACGACCATCGACCAGGGTCAGGCTTCAAGGATCCAGTTCCTTATGATGGGCGCCATGGTAGTCATCATGGTAGTAGTTACCGTAAGAAGCGGTAAGAAAGAAGCCGAAAAAGAGAAGGAAAAGAAAAAGAAGAACGGTCCGGTAAATCCGTACAAGGTAGCCAAGAAGACCGGAAAATCTGTTGAAGACGTTGTTAAGAAGGACGAAGACCGCAAAGCTAAGAAACTGGCGGCAGAAGAAAAACGCAAGGCCAAGGAAGAGAAGCGGAGAAGCAAATACGGTTATCTCATGAACGAGATCGCCTCTGACAATAAGCGTGTTTCAAGGCCACGTCCGATCTCAGAAGGCGGAAGCTCTTACAGGCATGTAGTTGCAAAGAAGACCACTAAGAATTCCGGAAAACAGCAGAAGAGCACTAAGCCCAAGAACCAGACGGGAAAACAGAAAAACAGCAAGAACAAGAATAAAAGCAAGAAAAAGAAATAGTAAATGACTTTTCAGAAGATGAGCAGTTTGCGTGCTCATCTTCTTTCATTAACGACAGGCTGCCGCCGCGGGTGTGTTGCGAGGCAGCGTTCCCGGGATGATCTTCTCACAAGGGTCCTCTCCGGGCAAATGTCTCTGAAAGAAGGAAACTATGGAAAATATTACACTCGATTCATACGGGAAAGTTAACCTCTCCCTCGACGTGCTGGGGAAAAGAGACGACGGCTACCATACCGTCGACATGATCCTCCAGCTCATCACTCTGCACGACAAGGTCGGAATATCATGGGAAGACCTTTCTGACGAACCTGCCGGCGACGCTATCACGGACGGCTCCGGCAGTCCGGAAGAACCCGACGACCGGGAAGGCGGTCAGATCGTGATCTCCCTTTCTACAGATTCTCCCGATCTTCCAGCTGACAGCAGCAATCTGGCATTCCGCGCGGCTCAGGCCATGGCTGACACCTACGGCGCTGGCAGAACAGGCCGCGTGAATATTTTCATTGAAAAAAACATCCCCATAGCAGCCGGACTCGCTGGAGGCAGCAGCAACGCCGCCGCGGTGATCCTGGGGCTGGCAAAGCTCTGGGACCTTGCGGAACCTCTTGACGCACTGTTTAAGACCGGCGCGTCTCTGGGAGCGGATATACCCTTCTGCATCGCAGGTCTTGCCAAGTGGAACACATGTCTGGGCGAACAGTATAACGATGATCCCATGGCAGCTTCATGCATGCGCGGCGAAGGCACCGGAACAGATCTGACTCCCGTGAACAGCCTGCTGGACACAGGAATCCTGCTGGCTAAACCGGATATAGGTCTCTCAACCGGACAGATCTACACGGCCCTGGACGAGATGGACGTGCCCCGTCATCCGGATATCCCCGGACTTATTGAAATCCTTGAAGATCCGGAGATGAGCAGCGGCTCAAGGATAAGCCTTCTCGAAAAAAACATGGTCAATGTGCTTGAAAATGTAGTGTTTGCAAGTTATCCTATAGTTGTGTATACAAGAAACAATCTTGAACAGGAGTCAGGGAACCGCAACATTTTCATGAGCGGAAGCGGCCCGACACTGTTCGCGTTCGTAAACGCGGACGACAGGGCAGCCCTTGAAGAAAGCCTTGCCGCAAAAGGCATACAGAATATCTTCTGGGCCGAGACCACTGTTGCCGTTGAAACACCACAGGAAGAAGCCTGACCGCAATATACCGGCGGTATCTGATCAGGCTTCCCGGTAAACAGGAGAACGATATGCTGGATATACAGAACCACAGGCCATTGAGAGTACTGGTATATGAAGAATTAAAACACCGCATTCTTATAGGTGAGATCCCTCCGGGAGCACGGATGATGGAAGTGGAGCTTGCCGAAGATCTTGGTGTGAGCCGCACACCTGTAAGGGAAGCGATCCGGAATCTTGAAAAGGAAGGCCTGGTTACCATCGAGCCCCGCAGAGGAGCATATGCATCAAAGCTCGCCATGAAGGACGTCATCGACATCCTTGAAGTCAGACAGGACCTGGAAGCTCTTTCCGCTTCACTGGCTGCGGCGCGCATGACCGATGAATACAAGGAGAAACTTTATCAGATAAACGACCAGTACAGGATCGCCGTTGAAACGGGCACTACGGCCGACATGATCAGATGCGACACGGAATTTCACAGGGCTATAGTAGAAGCCTGCGATAATCCCGTGCTTATGCGCATGATCACCCAGCTCCAGGAAATGGTGCTCCGCTTCAGATATCTCTACTATGAAGATCTGGAACGGGCAAAGAAACAGCCGGCCGCCCACCAGTTCATAATCGACGCGCTGGTATCAGGGGACGAGGAAAGAGCCCGTAAAGCTGCCCGCGATCACATCGACGATTTGAAGACTCTTGTCCTTGATGAAGACCTTTAGCCAATCATTATATCTGTAAATATAAAGCCCCGCGTGAAGCGGGGTTTTTCATGTGAAAAAACCGCGGAGCCATAAGCAGCTCCGCAGTTTTTTGCTATATGTTATCTCATTGAAGGGAGTCATGAATTGTCATTCTCTCACAGTATTGTTTTTTGCGATTCTCAGTCTGTAGTCTTTTCAAGAGTGAGCTTGATGCTCATGGTCTTATTGCCTCTGAGGATCTCATATTTTACCTTGTCCCCCGGTTTGTGCTTCTGTATCACGCTCTTCAAAGTGTCGATACTGTCAATGTCCTGTCCGTCCACTGAAAGGACTACGTCGTTTTCCCTGAAGCCCGCTTTTTTTGCATTGCTGCTTATCACTTCAGCGATATACACATACGTCACCGACGGCTCTCCGAAGCTGAAGAAATCTTCCATTCCGCCTTCATCGCCGCTGTCACTGCCGGTCTCCCCGTAGGACATGCCTGTGAAAGCTTTGCCTGCTGATTCAAACTTGCCGGACATGATCTGCTCAGCAACCTTTGCAGCTGTGTTTACCGGCACTGCGAATCCCAGGCCTTCAACGTCCGATCCGGATGATTTTGCTTCTATCACTCCTACCAGTTCGCCGTATTCATTGAACAGTCCGCCGCCGGAGTTGCCCGGATTGATCGACGCGTCTGTCTGTATGAGAGACATGTTCTGGCCTTCGATATTCACTTCTCTTACCGGCTCGCTGATTATCCCGGCGGTCACTGTACCGCCCAGTTCTCCCAGCGGGTTGCCGATAACTACAGCCAGATCGCCGTTATCCAGTTTGTCGCTGTCGCCGTAGGTAACTGGCTTAAGACCTTTCGCGCTGATCTTGATAACCGCTATGTCGGTGGAAGGATCTGTTCCTATCACTTCAGCGTCATACTCTTTGTCATTGCTTAAGGTGACTTTTATCTTGTTTGACCCTTCGATCACGTGGTTATTGGTGATTATGTAACCGTTTTCCTTTATGATAATGCCGCTTCCCGCTCCGGATGTAATGTACTGCTGCATCCATGAGTCGGTAGTGGTCCCTTCAGTCCGGATCTCCACGATGGAGTCTTCGACCATATCGTTGATCTCTTTGACTGTCATCTTGCTTCCCGTGACTACTTCAGGTTTGTACTCAGTTTTGGAAGCTGAAGATGAAGATGAAGAACTGCTGCCTGCGCCGTAAGGATAGTACTTGCTCGCTAAGATCGATCCTCCGAATCCGGCGGCGCCGGAAACCAGTACGCACAAGACCAGGAGCAGCGCAACGGCCTTTTTCGACAGGGATGCCTTCTTCTTCAGTTTCTTCTTCTCCGCCCTTCTCCTTTTGTCAATATCTATCGTCTGAAACCCCTTTGTTTCATTTCCCGGTTTGCCGATCTCATCACGGATCCATTCATCCACTGACGGTTCCTGCGCCTTTCCCACAGGATCATCCACAGTTCTGCCCTGCGGATCTCCTTCAGGCTCATTCACAGGTTTGTCCTGTGACTGCTCTTCCGAAGGATAAAGAATGAAATTCGGTTCGGTATCCATGTTCCCATTGTTGTTGTATCTGTTATCGTCCATCTCTTTTCCTCTTTGCTTTTATTACAGGGCGCGCGCCCTCATATTTCCGGAAGTCATGTTCGGCTTCCCCTCTTTAATGATTTTATACCATCCGTATCTTAAAAAAACCTTTAATGAAAAAATTATTCCGTAAAAAACTCTTCCCCGGCTGGGGGAAGAGTCTTTTCTTTCTTTTCTGTTAAGGGCTTTCAGCGCCCTTCCCGGAATATTAGTGGCAGTTTATTTCTCTTTGAATTTTACCTTGATGGTGTGGTTCTTTCTTACGTTTTTAAAGGTGTACTTCTTCACGATCTTCACCTTTTTACCATCCACTTTCAGTTCGCTGGTCTTGTATCCCTTGCTCGCCTTGATGACGAATACTGCCTTGCTTCCGTATTTAACAGTCTTGCTGTCTGTGATCGTGCCGCCCTTACCGGCGCTGCTCTTTATGCGGAACTTCTTTATTGTTGCTTCCGCTTTCTTTTTGTACGTTTTGAAAACAGCCTTGACTTTCTTCAGAGTCTTGCACTTGTCTATGGCCGCTTTGCCCTTCCTGACTATCGGCCTTACTTTTTTCTGGACATATTTCTTGTTGCCCACGTACTTGCTGAGCTTCGCTTTGCGGTCCTTTTTCAGAGCCTTGAGTTCCTGGCTGTAGTTGGGAACTTTTTTCATCTTCGCTATCCCGGCCAGAGCGCGTTTTTCTTCAGCCTTGTTTGTAAGAGCGCATTCCATGGATTCTACCGCATCCCAGAATGCGTCTTCCAGCTTCTCAAACCCGGCGCTGCTGTAATCGCTTTCGTCGTACCTGAGGAACGCGTTCTCAAGCATATTTGAGTATTTCATATACAGGCTGTTCCTGTACTGCTCGTTTGCCGGCAGCGAATTGAATATAAGATCGAAGAGTCCTTCTTCTATTTCTCCTATTTCTTCAGCGCTCGGAGCCTTGTCGATCTTTCCCATCTCCTGCTCGAACAGTTTATTTATCAGATTCCATTCCGCTGTGGTGTAGTCGCTCTTAACGAGAGGTTTTATTACTGCGGCCCGGCAACTCTTTTTAGTGTTTTCCCGGTATGTCTTAAACGCCTTTACTGTTTTGCAGCTGTTGATATATGCCCGCGCTGTTGAATAATATGTGGCGGCATCCCCGAAGCGCTCTGCGTTATTGATCTCCTGTTTTCCTATGTAGTAACTGTCTTCCAGTCTGTCGCTGTAGAAGGCGTTGTATGAACCTGCCTTTTTCTTTTTATCGTAGAGGGTCTTAAGCTGCCTGATCTTTGCTTCCTTGAATGTCTTCAGTTCAGCTGCGGTCCCATTCTTCACTTTGTCTTTGGTCAGCCCTGCGGTACGGTATAACAGGCTTAAATACGTACCCTGGACTTCATAAAGTTCATCTATCGATTCGGTGGAGTAAATAGCTTCCGAGCATTCATCATAAGCCTGCAGGATCTCTTTCCATATAACGCTGCAGTACCTGTTCTGCTGCTCTGCGTAAAGAGTCATCTCCTCGTCGACTTCCTCCAGAAGCTGCTGCCTGAATGTCTCAAATACCTCCCGTGATGATGACTTGATGTTCTTCTTTTTGCTGCCGGTTGTATCCCATATCTCAGCGAGACTATCCCTTATTCTTGCAGGAAGCGTACTCATTATGATCGAAGCCGCAGCCTGTTTTTCATCGTAACTGTCCCCGAAGATGAACGGATTGAACGCAGACGCGGATGCTCCGCTGCCTGTACTTGCTGCCGCAGCCTTGGTCACAGTGACTCTGACTGTCCTCTTGGCGCCGTACTTGGTATAGGCTGTGATCGTTGTCTTTCCCGCGTTCTTTGCGGTGAACTTACCCGTGGTTTTTCCTATGGTTCCTGTCTTACGGTTGCTGCTCCTGAACCATACATCCTTGTCCGCAGCATCCGACGGGCTTGCGGACGCCTTGAATGTGTAAGTTTTTCCCGCCTTGATCATTTCAGTCTTGTCGGTGAACTTCACGGAAGACGCCGCTTTTCTGACATGGATAGTGATGGTATCCGTCTTTCCGTTGTATGTCCTTACTGTAAGTTCCGTGTCCCCCACATCATGTCCCGTAAGCATACCGTATTCATCGGCAGTAACGATGTTAAGATCACTGCTTATCCACGCGATCTCATCCTTTTGCACTGCTGAAGCGGGAGTTACCGCGCCGTCTACATATATGCTCGGATAATATGTCTTTGTTACGCTTTCAGCTGAAGGTATGGTCATATCATCGCCCAGCGGATTGCCGAGGCTGTCTGTGATGGTTACCTCTTCAGGAACATCTTTGCTGTCAACATAGACATTTGTTTTACAGGTCTTATCTCCGGCTTTTGCCGTGATGACGGCTGCGCCTGATCCTGTCGCGGTCACGAGACCGGTCTCATCTACCTCCGCGATACCCGGATCTGATGACTCGTATGTTACTTCCGCGAGAGATTCAGCAGGAAGAACCAGCGGCTCGATCCTGAATGTGTCTCCTCTGGAAATGAGTATGTCCTCGGCTCCCTTTCTGATGGAAATGCTTTCAGCAGGTACGTCTGCCGAAGCTTCCTTCGCGGCCTCTACCGCTGCTTTCATATCGAGGAGGCCGTATCCTGTGCCCTTATCAAAACCTTCCTTGTTGTCACCTACCGAAGGATCTGCAGTAGCATACAGTATGTTCTTTACCTGGGGCGCTGTCAGGGACGGGTTGGCGTATCTCACGCAGGCAGCCGCTGCTGCGACTACCGGTGAGGCCATGGATGTTCCGGACATTTTGCCGTAATCCCCTCCCGGCAGTGTGCTCAGCACGTTTGTTCCCGGAGCAGCTATGTCTTTCTCAACGCCTAAGCTGGAATAGTACGCTCTTCTGTTTTCCTTGGTTGTAGCGCATACGCTTACCACGCACCCGAAGTTAGCCGGTGTCTCAAGGACTTCCGCGCCTTCGTTTCCTGCAGCTACTACAGGAACTACGTCATTAGCGTAGGCATATTCAAAAGCTGATTCCAGATATCTGTCCCGACCGTAGCCTCCGACGCTCATATTGAACACTTTCGCGCCCTTATCTGTAACGTACTTCACAGCGGACACCAGATCGAATGTGTCGAACCACCCGCCCATGCCGCCCGGCGTGAACGCGTCTACTACGAATACATCCGCTACCTTGTTTCCGGAAAGGGATGAAACTCCTGCGATGCCTTTACCGTTATCGAATGTGGCTGCGATTATACCTGTAACATGTGTGCCGTGCTCATCTGCGTCATCGATAAGCGGTTTTGTACCGCCCTTGTGATCCGTCTGCACGGACAGTCCTTTGTTTATATTTTTCTGAAGGTCTTCATGGGAAACGTCAGCGCCGGTGTCGATGACCGCAACGCTCACTTTGTCCCCTTCGATACCGGAAAGTTCCTCTGCAGCTTCACGGGCCTTTATATTTTTCAGATACCACTGTCCGCTGCTTGTATCGTTGTTCATCGGGTCAGCCGCATCTATCGTATATTTGTAGTTCGGCTGCACGTACGCTACCTTGCGCTCTTTATCTATTTCTGTGATGGCTTCCGCTACAGACTGGCCGTCATCTGTTTCCGCCAGTACTGCTTTCTGCCCGTCCAGTGTGGTCACTTTCTGCACATCCACATCATTGGATTCGCATATGGCCTTCGCCTTTGAAGCCGATACGCCTTCTTCAAAGACAACTATGACCTGGTCGTCCGCGATGTCTCCGCTTTCTACCATCTCGCGGGCTTCTTCAGAAACTCCTGCCTGAGCTTCCCCGGAAGCTCCGTTGTCCGCGCCTTCGCCGTTCTCGGCGAAAACCGCAGACGGCAGTGTGCCGAATACCATAATAAGTGAAATCAGTATAGCCAGTAATCTTCTTTTTGCCTTCATGGGGTACCCCTTTCATCTTGATACGTTTCAGTCTTTATTACTGCATATATATTTTATAGTTAGCCTGTGCTTGTGTCAATCACGGGCAGAGTTTAACGCAGCAAAAACGCCCCGGGATACCGGGGCGCTGTTTTTAAAAATACTGAGGTCTTTTACTTTTTCGAGGAACGTATCCGCCAGATAATGCCTGCGGCCGCCAGCAGCGCTATGACGATGGCTACCGGAATGGCAGGAAAATGTGTCTCATGCCTGATCAGATCGGATTCTTCGCCGTATGTGAAATTGCGGTAAAGAGCGAGAGCAAGGTCATGTACCTGCGCGGCCATTTCCTTATCTGCCTCCGTCATGATCTTTTCACGTTCCTTGACAGAGGATTCATCTTTGATCTCTTTTGACAGGTCGTCAAAACGATCCACGAAATCTTCCTGCAGACTCTGCAGGTTATACTCAGCAAGTGATACCTCTTCCTTGCTCAGATCCCCGTAAGTCAGAAGATTGGTCAGCGCGCTGAGAGTGCCTATGTATGACTTGTCCCAGCCTTTCGGATGGATGTGATATCCTTCTTCATTGTGATAATAGTCACCCTTCTTTGGCTTCTTCCCGGTGATATCTGCCACATCGAGAGGAACCTTGTATCCCTTCCATGTATCAGTAAGGAGCATCGGATATGATGGTACATACACGTTGTACGCGCAGTTATCCATAGCGAACCACTCTACTGTGCCCAGGGTCTTCTCTTCGTCAGGATAGAACCGGTAGAGGTGCGTATTCACGTTTTCTTCAAACCCTATCGGATACACTCTGAACAGAGCCATAGCCTTATCCAGTGACATCTGGTCTTTCATCTCCAGGTCGTTGTACAATGGTGTGATACTGCCGTTTTCATCGATATTGGTCATGACATAAGGATTGTCCTTAAGCACATTATCAACTGTCCATTCATCGGATTCGGTCAGGAACTTAAGGCTCGCCGCAAGACGCTTCTTCACGTGTTCTCTCCATTCGGCGCTCCAGTCTTCGTTGACTACCTTCATAAGATAATCGTTGTAGGACGCCCGGTAATCTATTATGTTCTTTTTCTCATCGCCTACAAATGTCCCTGCTTTTTTCGCTACGTCAAACAGATGGTCTGAGGCAATCACGTGCTCTGTATCATCCAGATCGATCCTGCCGAGTACAGATACGTTGAACTGCATGAAGGTGACGCCGGCAGGCAGCAGCACCGCGATGTATTCGTGACCCGAAAGGTTCTCCACATACCACTGCTCTTTCTGGTCGCAGATCATCACGCCGGAGCCCTCATAACCCGCGCCTACAGTGTCGTATATGCCGGTCAGCAGCTCGACTCCCTCACGGGCCGTAGCCGCTTCTGAAAGAATGACTGTCGCCATTTCAGATTCTTCGATACCCTCGTCCGTGAAAGGATCGGCCTTCTGGATACCCGCATTCGCGTTGAGGGAGTTAGTCGCGCTCACGGTCACACCGTGATCGTTGGTGCCTGCTTCCTCATAAGGCGTGTGCTTGTGTGTGCCGCCGCAATCCGGACAGATGCCGGAAAGGTTATCATCACGGCGGGCTGTGTATTCGTAACTGTCGTGGGTGAACGTCCATGTAAAATCAGTGCACCCTCTGTACTTCTCACCTTTTACGTGGTTTCCCGCAGGCGAGATGTAATAGACTTTGTTGTCATCCGCTCCTATTTCTTCTGTACGCATGAACATATTCGCTCCGTCATCATTCATGTCGCCGCCCGAATACATCAGGACGCACGCATCGGCTCTGATCGGCCAGCAAAGTATGATCAGCGCTATCGCGATAACAGAAAAAAATCTTCCCTTCTTAAGTATTGTTCCCATTGATCAGACCTCCTGTAAATCGTCATTGCTTTTTTATTATCCACTTTTCATCACCTGTGCGCAATATAATCCTGTTTTTCTTCATCAATCAAACACCTTAGGGGGACAAAACCCCGTGATCCGTCCCGCATCCAAAAGACACCTGCAGAGGCAGAACCGTACGATCCGCCCTGCTCTGGAACAACGCGGTCTGTTTTTTGATCCTGACCGCTCCTTTATGTGACCCAGGCAGCACGGTAATTTTTCCATTTTTGTTGAATTTTATTCATTTATTTATTAGAATAATTCGAGTAGAGATATTTATATGAAACCAATTAGATTTTGTTATAAAAAGTAAGGGAGTCGAAGAATGTATTCATTTGATGAGATCAAAAACACTGATCCTCAGATCGCAGAAGCGATCGAAGCGGAAATCGAAAGACAGAATTCTCACATCGAGCTTATCGCATCGGAAAACTGGGTAAGCAAGGCAGTCATGGCTGCTATGGGAAGCCCGTTCACCAACAAATACGCGGAAGGCTACAGCGGCAAAAGATACTATGGCGGATGCCAGTGTGTCGATATCGCTGAAGACCTGGCCATCGCCCGCGCGAAGGAACTGTTCGGCTGCGGATATGTAAACGTACAGCCTCATTCCGGAGCTCAGGCAAACCTTGCGGTATTCTTTGCAATGCTCGAGCCGGGAGACACAGTAATGGGTCTCAACCTTGACCACGGCGGCCACCTGACACACGGCAGCCCGGCAAATATCTCCGGTACATATTTCAACATCGTGCCTTACGGCGTGGGCGACTCCGGCAGAATAGATTACGACGAAGTACTCCGCATCGCGAAGGAATGCAAACCGAAGCTCATAGTCTGCGGAGCAAGCGCTTACTGCAGAACTATAGATTTCAAGAGATTCAGAGAGATCGCTGATGAAGTCGGCGCATATCTCATGGCAGACATCGCGCACATCGCGGGACCTGTTGCGGCAGGCCTCCATCCGAGCCCGATACCGTATGCACACGTGACCACGACTACTACGCACAAGACTCTCAGAGGTCCCCGCGGCGGTATGATCATGAGCAGCGAAGAAGACGCGAAGAAATTCAACTTCAACAAAGCTGTTTTCCCGGGCATCCAGGGCGGTCCGCTCATGCATGTGATCGCAGCCAAGGCAGTCTGCTTCAAGGAAGCTCTCGAACCTGAATTCAAAACTTACCAGGAACAGATCCTGAAGAATGCCGCTGCCCTCTGCAAAGGCCTTATGGACAGAGACATCAAAATCGTATCCGGCGGCACAGACAACCATCTGATGCTGGTGGATCTGACAGGAACAGGCATGACAGGAAAAGAAGCCGAGAAACTTCTTGACGATGCTCACATCACATGCAACAAGAACACCATCCCGAACGATCCGGAATCACCGTTCGTAACAAGCGGTCTTCGTCTCGGCACACCGGCCGTGACTACAAGAGGATTCGTTGAGGAAGACATGGACAAGGTAGCCGAAGCCATCGCCCTCGTCATCAAGGATCCTTCAGCAGTCGAAAAAGCCAGAGCCATCATCAAGACTCTGACCGACAAATATCCGCTGAACGCATAGGATCGTGCCGTTTCGGCCAATGATATCAGGAAACCCCGAACTTTTGTCACTAATCTTCAAATAATGAGATTTTGTGACAAAAGTTCTTTGTTTTGGGAAGGTTTTTTCCCTCTTTTTCTATGATTTCTTTCAAAAATAAAAATCAAGGCAGGTTCCGCCTTGAAAAATTGTCACTTTTTGATCATATAGAAAATTAGTGACAAAAGATGTGGCATTCAGAACTTTTCGTGGTGGACAGGTTTGTCATCTTCGAACTCTATGGTGTATCCGTGGCCCGGATCCGGCATCCACCGGAACATGTGCTCTTTCTCATCGGGGAAACAGTATTCCAGGATTGCCGAAATCGGTCCGCCGTGGCAGACAATTACCGAGTCGATGCCGTCCGGGTCGTCATCGCCGGAGTCTCCGAGGGCGTCTTTCACACGGGCTGCGTGCTCTGTGAGCACCTCTTCAAATCCTGAGATCACGCGGCGCTTGAACCCGTTGATGCTTTCGCCGCCGGGTATGACTGCTTCGCCGGTCTCGTCTGACATCCATTCGATGTATTCCGGATCTTCGTTGAGTTCAGAGAAAGTGCGGTTCTCGTATTTGCCAAACTCCATTTCCCGGAGATCCCATATTTTTTCGTGTTCGACTTCACCGTGAATAAGCGCCAGAGTCTGCTCGGTCCTGAGCAGCCCTGACGTATAGTATGAAGCGTTTTCGGGGATGGGATAGGCGTTCAGCGCGGCAAGTTCAGCGATCTCCTCCACGCCCATCTTGAGCAGCGGGAGATCGGTATTGCTGTACATCAGGTTTTTCAGATTCCCCGCAGTGATTCCATGTCTGATTATATGTATGCGTGATATCATCAGAGTTTCCTTACGACTTTTATTCCTTCATCAATGTCGGCCTCAAAGGTGTCCGCGTCTTCCGGACTGCCGACTATACTTCCGTAATGGGTCGGGACAACGTACTCCGGCTTCATTTTGTTAATAAGGCCGGCTGCTTCTTCCGCAGTCATAGTGTAGGTCCCGCCGATCGGAACCATGGCCACGTCACATTTGATCCCGGCAAGCTCATCCAGCGCGTCGGTATCGCCCGCGGCATAATATCTGATCCCGTCAAGAGTGATGATGTATCCTACCCATCCGTTTTCTTTCGGATGGAATGATTTATCCAGATTGTATGCCGGCACCGCTTCCACTTTCACTCCGCCAATCTCCTGCGTGTCTCCCGGTTCCATCCCGGTCACGTTTTCCGAAATGTCAAGAGCGCCGACTGCGTCCAGCATGCTCTTAGGGCATACGATGGCGGTGTCTTTACCGGCCGCTCTTTTAAGTGACTTGCTGTCAAAATGATCGTGATGCTCGTGGGTTATGAATATAATATCCGCGTCACAGGTTTTCTCCGATCTTTTGAACGGATCTATATAAATGATCTTCGACCCTTCGATTTTTATACTGCTCTGGGTGTTTATGGATATCTTATTCATATCTACCTCCGCCTTGGCTGTTTCATCTTTCTGTCCGGCATCTGTTTTTTCTTCGTTGCTTCCGCTGCCGCATCCTGAAAAAGCAAGAAGCGCGAGAGCCAGACAGAGGAGCATCGCGATAGTTTTTATATTTCTTTTCATATCGTGTTTCCCTTCCGGGCGGGATAATCCCGGCTTTACCTTGTAGGTACTACTTCCATCCAGTATCCGTCCGGATCGGCTACGAAATAGATGCCCATCTTCGGGTTTTCAAAGCAGATGCATCCCATTTTTTCATGGTGGGCATGAGCTTCTTCGTAGTTGTCAACTCTGAATCCCACGTGGATCTCGTTGTCGCCGAGGTCATATGGCTCGGTCCTGTCACGGTACCATGTGAGCTCAAGCATCGTCTCATCGCCTTCTTTTGCCATAAAAACGATCTCATATGAACCGTCATCTGAAGATATCCTTCTTACTTCCTTGAATCCAAAAGCCTCTTCATAGAATTTCATGGATTTATCCAGATCCAGAACTGTTATGCAGCTGTGATAAAGTGTGAATTTCATATTATTGTCATTCCTTTCATAATGGTACGTTCAGATTTGTACAATCAGATTATACCACTCTTTTCCCCCTTATAATATTGATATTTTCTCTCCGCAATCTTCCCGCGGCCGCCCAAAACCCCGCCTGTTTATGTTAAAATTACAGTAGAAAACAACATCATGCACGGAGGGTCATAAAATGGAAAAGAGGGACTACAGCAAACTTCAGAACGGAAGCGATATCAGAGGCGTCGCAACGGAAGGTTTTCCGGGCGAGATACCGAATCTGACTTCCACGGAAGCCATCAGGATCGCGAAAGGATTCCTGCTCTGGCTGTGTGAAAAAACCAATAAAATACCGTCAGACCTGAAGATCTCCATCGGCAGAGATCCCCGTATAACCGGAATGGAACTGAAGTACGGGCTGCTCAACGGCTTTGGCCCTTACGACGTTGAGGTTCTGGACTGCGGTCTTGCCTCGACTCCGGCAATGTTCATGTCCACCCTCTTCCCCGGCTTCAAATGCGACGGGGCCATTATGATCACCGCCAGCCACCTTCCTTTCAACAGGAACGGCTTCAAGTTCTTCGACAAAGAAGGCGGGCTGGACAAAAAAGATATATCCGCCATTCTCAGGAACGCGGAAAGCGATGAAAGACTGGCAAAACTCACGCCTTTCCTTTCCAACAAGCCGCCGGAAACAAGCAGGATGACCCAGTATCCGGGAAAACCCGCTCCCCTTATGGACGCTTACTGCGACCATCTGATCAACCTTATCAGGCGCGGCGTCAATCACTCACTCACATTCGACAAGCCTCTCACGGGCATGAAAATAGTAGTGGACGCGGGAAACGGCAGCGGCGGTTTTTACGCCACAAAAGTTCTGGAGCCTCTTGGCGCGGACATCTCCGGCAGCCAGTTTTTGAAACCTGACGGCAGATTCCCGAACCATGCTCCGAATCCGGAAGACAAGGCTGCCATTGCGTCTATATGCGACGCGGTAAAGAATACCGGCGCCGATCTGGGCATAATCTTTGACACAGACGTGGACAGATCCGCGGCAGTGGACAACAACGGCAAAGAGATCGCCCGCAACGGCATCGTCGCCATGGCTGCTTCGCTTGTCGCCGAGAGATTCCCGGGGACCACGATAGTCACCGACAGTATCACCAGCACCGAGCTGACTGATTTTCTGGAAAACACCCTCGAACTGAAGCATCTGCGCTTCAAGCGAGGCTACAAAAACGTCATAAACAAGGCCATCGAACTCAACGCCGCCGGCGAAGACTGCCAGCTGGCAATAGAAACTTCGGGCCATGCGGCCATGAAGGAAAACCACTTCCTGGACGACGGCGCATACCTTGCCACAAAGATCGTGATAAAAGCGGCCAAGCTTTTCGCCATAGGCAAGACCATCGACACCGTGCTCGAGGATCTGAAGGAGCCTGCAGAGGCCGAAGAAGTGCGCATCCCCATAAAGGGCGAAGCCTTCGCCGAGATTGGCGACAAGGTCATAGCCGAACTTTCCCAGTGGGCAAAAAACTACCCGGGAATGGAACTGGTACAGCCTAACTACGAAGGCGTCCGTATCGCTTTTGATATGGAACTGCCGCCTCAGAGATCGGCATCACAGGACGCAGATGAAAACGCGGCCACCCGCCTCACCGGCTGGTGCCTGCTGAGAAAATCCCTGCACGACCCCCTCCTTCCACTGAACGTCGAAGCTTCAGCCAAAGGCGGATGCAGGAAGATATATGAATTCCTTTACGGGTTCCTGTCCCAGTATCAGGAACTGGACATCGCGCCCCTGAAGGAGAAACTCGTATGAGTATGAAGGGCCCTGCGCCCCTGAAGGAAAAACTCATTTGAATATGATATGAAAAAACTGCCTTGAAAGGTCTGACCCTGATTTATCTGAAGCGCCGGAACCGTTGAAATGATACTGAAAATTTTCAAATAACAAAAAAGTCAGTATCATTGCAAAGATTTCAGGCGCTGTTTTTTTGAAGAACTCCCGTTTTTTGAAATATAGCAAAAAACAAAGTCCACAAACGTTGAAACGGTACTGATAATTTAAAATATAAGAAATTATCAGTACCGTTTCAACGATTTTATTTCCACCCGGTAAATAAGGCCCGTTTTATTATCCTTCAGCCTTTGTATCCTTGTCTTTTTCTTCAAGCCCGGCTGCTTCCAGGTCTTTTTGCGCCCGCTCGACTGCGTTTCTGATTTTTTCGTCAAGATCGGATTTGTTTTCGTTCATGTATCCTGCCGTGATGACGCCTGCAGGAAGCGCTACTACAGCCACTCCGATTATTGACGATATTATGGTGATGAACTTTCCGATATCCGTTACCGGATAATAGTCGCCGTATCCGATCGTCGTCAGGGATACCGTGGACCAGTAGACCGCGTCAAAGTAATTTTTGAACGTCTCCGTCTCCACCTGGAAGATCACTATGGATGAAAGCAGTATATATCCCACGGCCAGCAGCAGGATCATCAGCAGCGTGCCGGCGTTCTTTTTCAGCACATTGCCTATGATAGCCATGTTTTTTGAGTACCTGAAGAGCCTTACTATCCTGAGGAAACGGAGCGCCTGCACCAGTCTCATGGCCCTGAAGGCTTTGAAGGCCGGGTGTATGGCGACGACGATAGGCAGTATGGAAAGCAGGTCGACTATCGCCATAGGCGTGAACGGATAGCGGAGGAAGGGTTTTATTCCTTTCCCGCCCAGTTTCAGATCCGCAGTGATCCAGCGCAGGATATAGTCCACAATGAAGATGCCTCCTGCGACGCCTTCGATGATCCTCAGAGTCATGGTCGTTTCCCTGTACACAAGGGGCACGAAACTGAAAACTATGACCACTACCATGAACAGATCATATATATTGGCGCCTTTGCTTGCGGCGGATCTGGGTTCTATTATATTGAATATCTTTTCTCTCATTTCCCCTGTCTCCTACAGCATTATATCGCTCTTGCTCTTGCTTTCTTCAATCATTTTATTGATCCTGAGGGCCGGATAGTGCAGCAGCAGCCCGAAGATCACAGCGCCGACGAAGAACAGTCCGAGTATTCCCAGACACGTTATATACGTATTCCCGTAAGTTCCGGCGACACATTCCCTCATAGCGTCCATAGCATACCTGAACGGCATGAACGGATACATGGCCGCGAAAGGCTCCGGAAGCACTTCCACAGGGAACAGACCTCCCGATCCTGCAACCTGTACTATCAGTATGATTACTCCCAGGGCCAGCCCCAGATTGTCCAGGGCGAATACCAGAGCGTAAATGATCATGGAGAACACTATGCCCGTGATGCAGGAGGCCAGCACGAATTTCACCAGATGCAGGCACTGTATCCCGACGTAGAGCAGGTCTCCGAGAGAAACGATCAACGCCTGGATCAGGCCTACGGTCAGGAACAGCCTGTATCTTCCAAAGAATCTTTCATGGAGTTTCAGATCCCCGAACTGTTTTTTCCTCTTTATGCTTACACGGATGAGCACTGCGGCAAGGACAGCTCCGATCCACTGGGCAAGTACCGTGTAGAATGAAGCCATGGCCGAACCGTTGTTGCTTACCGGATAGATCTCTTCCTTATCCATTCTTACCGGCGAAGCCAAGTGCTCGGCGATCACATCTGAACCGTCTGAGATAAGGTGATTGATGTCTTTAAGCGCGTCGCTTTCGGACAGTTTCGTGAACAGGCCCGAAAGGGTCTGCAGTCCCTGCTGCATGGACAAAATCGACGCGTTGGTCTCATTGATCCCCTTCTCCAGATCGCTGAGAGTCTTCTCGTATCCGGACAGGGTCCCGCTGAGGGTGTCGAGACCGCCGTAGGCGTCTGTCAGCGTCTTTCTCGTTTCAGAAACCACCTTTCTTACATCGCCGGCGGCCTTTTTGATCTTACTGTCCAGATCGCCTTTGGCGTTGTCCAGGGCAGTCTTCGCCTTCTTCCTGGCGGAAGCCAGATCGCCCGTTATACTGTCAATGGTATTCTGGGTCTCGCTCCATGTGGATTTTGTAGCCGTCTTCAGTTTGCCAAGCTTATCCAGAACGTCGCTCAGCTTATCTCTGATCCCGCCGAACAGCCCGGACAGTTTGGTGAGGCCGAGCTTTGAAAGGTTCCTCGATATCCTGCCTGCTGTCGACCTTATTTCCTCAATGAGCTTTTTCCTGGCCCCCAGTTTCTTGTCGACATACTTGTTGTAAGCCTTCATGTCGTTTCTTACGTTAGAAAGCTCGCTCTTCAGTTTTTTCACGTCCGAAGAGATCATATCCGCTTCTTCCCTGACCGTTTCAGCCACAGACTGGCCGGATGAGATCTCCGGCAGGGAGTCTTTGGCAGAACCCAAAAGCTTATCGCCTTCCGAAAGGGTATTCTGCGCGCTGCCGATAAGATCGTCAGATACCTTCAACAGACTGTCAGCCGACTTTGTGAGACCTGCGGCAGCTTCCGCTATGGCGGTGCCGTAATCCAGTTTCTCACTGAGATCTGACATGGTATTTCCGAGATCTCCGAACATGTCCGCCGGATCCAGTCCTGCCGACTGGGCGGCAGAAGCCGCTTCTGTCACATATTTCGCGATGACCTCTATTACTGTTTTGTTTATTTCGTTTTGCAGGGCCCCTTTCGCCTTGTCGGTTATGGTCGCCGCTACAGCGTTCTTCTTCTCGTTTTCGTAGTATTCAAGTTCCGGATTCTCAAGTTCGTCCGATATCATGCTCAGAGTGTCTGTGCTGAAATCAGGCGGGACTATGAGGGCAGCGTAATAATCGCCGGCGTATACTCCCTCCACAGCCTCTTCTTTGCTGTCGGGGAAGGTCCAGCCTATCATATCGTTGCCTTCAAGAGCTGCCTTGACTTTTTCCCCTATGTTGATCCTGAGCCCCAGAAGGTCCGTGCCCTCGTCTTCGTTGACGACAGCTATCGGTATGTTGCCGGTGGCTTCCGGTTCATAGGGATCCCAGTTGGACAGTATGTTGAACCATGAATACAGACACGGTATTATGCACAGCGCCACAATGACTACTATTGCCACTACGCTTGATGTGACCTTCCTGAAGTCGTGAAGGATGATGCTCAGAATTTTCTTCATTCGTCATCACCTTCCTTTTCTGCCTCTTCAGGAACGTCTTCCGGATCCACATCTATATCGTGTTCGTGAAGTTCATCTATTCTCTTTCTGATCCTTGCGGAAAACAGCCCGCGTCTGCCGCTTTCAGATGATCCTTCTTTATATTTCTCATAAAGACCGCTTTCCAGAAGGCTGTCGAATTCAGCCTCGCGGTTGGTCATTTCCTTGAGTTTTTTCTGGATCGACGCGTCCAGATATTCCACTCCGATCAGATAGATGGAAAGGATAAATACTCCTATTATCCAGATAATGAGGAATACCACCTTGTCGCTGTCAGTGATCCAGCGTATGAGGAACAGTACCACCGGCAGTATCAGATATCCCAGGCTTCCGTATTTTATCCGGCGCTTGTTCCTGTCATGTATCGAGAGGGCATATGTTACCAGTTCTGAATAAAGCTGTTCGTAGCTGCTGTTTGTCTTCTTCTCGTCCATTTACAGCACCTCCGTTTCTTCCAGCTTTTCGTTCATGAAGCGGTTCATACCCGCGAACGGTCTCCTCATGAAAAGCCCTATTATCACGCCGATTACCAGGAATACCATAAGCTGCGCCAGATAGATCACTATATCGCTGCCGTATGTCCCGTACAGGGCCTCACGCATGGCGTTTATGGCGTAAGGGAACAGGAACAGGGAATAGATCTTTTCATAGATACCGGGCAGTATCTCGATAGGGTAAGAGCCGCTGGATCCTGATATCTGAAGTACCATTATTACGATCACTATGGCTTTTCCCACATCGCCGAAAGCGTGTGTCAGCCCGTATATCAGCATGGTAAATACCAGACTGGTTATACCTGCCGCCAGGAACCAGAGGCCCGGATGAGCAGGCGCGCATCCCAGCAGGTAGATATTGCCCGCGATCAGTATCGCGGCCTGGATCTGCCCTATTACAAAGAAGGTCAGGAAACGGCCGAAGAAGCACTGGGCTTCCGTAGCCTGCGGGAATTTCTTTCTGTTGACTTTCGTCCTGAGAAGCGATACCAGCATGACTCCGCCTACCCACAGGGCAAGAGCGGAGAAGAAGGGCGACATCGCCTCGCCGTACCCCTTCACAGGATAGATATGCTGAACGTTCACATTCACAAGGGATGTGAAAAATCTGCTGTATCTGTCCGGATCGGCTCCCATCATCTTTATCAGCATGCCGGCACGCTGATCCTTATCAGCGTTCCTTACTTTATCAACTATCTCATCGACCTTGTCAGCCGAAGCTTCCAGCACTTTCTGAAGGGGCGCCAGAGTATTGTCTATACTGTCTACAGTTCCTTCCGCCGCATCCAGTACGGGATTTATATTGTCAAGGGTGCTTCCGGCTGAAGATATAAGCGGTTCCACCATGTCAAGAGACGAGTCAAGACCCGATATCATGAGACTGATATTGGGAACAAGATCCTCTTTCCTGAGAGTCTTCAGTTCGGATAACGCGTCTTTTGCGTCTTTGATCTTCGAAGGACCGTCCTTGAGAGCTGTATGTATGCCCTCGGCGCGGATTATCATGATATCCAGAGTATCCGCAAGCATCCTGACGCCGGAAAGACGGGCGTCATCAGGTATCAGGGAACGGAGCTTCTGCAGAGCGGACAGCACTTTGGCGGAGGCCTTTTCCGCCTTAGAGATCAGCCTGTCCCGCTTCTGTTTATCCATATTGGGCTTAATCTCGTTTATGGTGTCTTCGAGGGTGCCTATGGATTTTTTCAGGGAAGAAGCTTTGTCCTTAAGGCTTTCGGATATGGCCCTGACGCTGTCCCTTGCTTCGTCAAGCATCACGTCTGTATTGGCGAGAGCGGTCTTGTCCTCGAGCTTTCTGTCAGCAAGTTTCTTTTTCGTGTCGGATAGTATCTGTTTCAGACCGCCGCTGTTTGCGACAAAAGAGTCAATGGCCTCGTCGTAGGAGCGCAGATCGTCGCTGAGTCCGGACAGTCTGTTCAGGACCTTATCCACAGCTTTGTCGTTGCTGAACTTGTCACCCAGATCGCCTACGCCTTTGAAGATACGACTGAATACGGTCTCAAGATATGTCTTATTGATCGTTTCCAACAGCGAATCAGCGGCAGCATCCATTATGATGGCTCCCACTGTGTTTTTCTTTTTATTGGAATAAAATGTAATGGTGGAATTGTCTCTGAGTATGGATTCGTCGAAATGATACATGTCATATGTGAAATCATCTTCGAATACCACAGCGGCGTAATATTTCCCCGCTTCCACGCCTTCGACCGCTTCATCCGGGCTGCCGACGAACTTCCAGCCTATGCTGTCGTTGTTCTTCAGCTGGTCTATCACGTCCCCTGCGGCGTTGACATATTTGCCTTTTTCCAGCTCTATCCCTTCGTCCATGGAAGCCACGGCCACAGGCATATTCCCGGTATTGGCGTAAGGATCGTCATCGGCGTAAATATTTATCCACGCGTAAAGAGAAGGGATCACGCACATGGCGATTATGATCACGAACACAAAGAAGTGCTTCACGATGGATCCTATGTCATTTGCAAATATCCTGAAAATCATAAAAAACTTCCTGAAACCAAAAGCCGCAAGCGTTCCGGCTGTCCGTCACACGGATCGCCGTGAACTAAAATCATTCGACGAATTTTTTCATTTCTGCCTTGTATCTTTCAACTCCCGGCTGGTCAAAGGGGTCAACTCCCATGAGCCTTGCGGTGATCACGCATGTGGTCTCAAAGTAGTAAATGAGCTGTCCCATGTTGTAAGCATTCATTTCAGGAACGCTTATATGCACCAGAGGCACGCCCGCCTCCTTATGGGCGTTCAGAGTCCCGAGGGCCGCTGCCCTGTTAAGTTCTGAAAGGACTTTGCCGTAATACTTGCCGCTCGGCACTGTTATGTCGAAAGGTGTTTCTTCTATATCTATGATCGTCTCAAAGAATACCGGCGCCCCATCCTGAAGGAACTGACCCAGCGAATGAAGGTCTCCCGTCATATCCAGACTCATGGGCAGAATGCCCTGTCCGGCCTTGCCTTCGCTCTCCGCGAAAAGCTGTTTGATCCATTCGTTGAATCCGAGCATGAAAGGCTCGTATGTAAGGAGCGTTTCTACCGCTTTACCTTTTTCTTTGAGTATATATCTTGAAATACCGTAGTTCTGGAGCACGTCGTCCCAGCCCATATCCGTGGCTATGATCTCAGCTCCCCGGTGCAGGTCTTTTACGTTCACTCCTGCCGCCGCCATAGGTATGAGGCCTGCTTCTGAAAGTACCGAATATCTGCCTCCGATATCGTCGGCCATTGTGAAGAGTGTAAATCCTTCAGTCTGGGCTTCCTGTCTCAGTCCGCCTTCGCCTCTTCCTGTTATGAAATAT
>JAUMVF010000117.1 GCA_030530305.1 Bacillota bacterium | reverse complement strand
AGAGCGCGATAAGAGAGATCCTTGATATAACGTTCGATGCATATCTTGAGTCCGATGAGATCAAAGCTTCAGATGTAGAACCTCTGGAACAGGTAATAGACCATCTTACGGAAACCATCAGGCTCAATCATATCGACAGACTGCAGCGGGGCGAATGTACTATCCAGAACGGCTTTGTGCTTGCTGATATGCTGGGTAATTATGAGAGAGTATCCGACCATTGCTCCAATATCGCTGTAACGATACTTGAACTGGGATCGGGCACATTTGATTCACATGAATTCCTCAGCAACATAAAGACCATGGATAATCCTGATTTCCGTGATAAATTTAATGCCTTCATGAAAAAATACGAAATCTGATTACATAGAAATGACCGGAAAGAGCAGGCCGGAAAAGCCTTGCTCTTTCTTTTTTTATATCAATGTATAAAAACCCTTGAAGTTACGTCATTCATAATAGTATACTCGTAGCGTACAACTAATCATTTTGGAGGAGAAGATAATGCAACAGGAAAGAAGTAAATTTTCAGGATCATTAGGGTTTATCCTTGCTGCAGCAGGAAGCGCAGTTGGCTTGGGTAATATGTGGAGATTCCCGTACCTGGCAGCTAAAGACGGCGGCGGGCTTTTCCTTGTAATCTATCTGATACTGGTGGTCACATTCGGTTTCACCCTTCTTATGAGTGAGATCGCAATCGGAAGAAAAACGAGACAGAGTTCACTTACAGCCTACAGCACTCTGGCAAAAGGATGGGGAGGACTGGGTATCATATCGATAATCATCCCGTTCTTCATTCTGCCTTACTATTCTGTTATAGGCGGATGGGTAGTGAAATATTTCGTTGTCTTTGTTACAGGTCAGGGCCTGGCTGCAGCGGATGATTCCTTCTTTGGCGGATTCATTACAAGCAGTGTTGAACCGGTTATATTCCTGCTCATATTCCTGGGCGCTACCATGTTCATAGTTTATAAAGGTGTAAATAAGGGTATTGAGGCCATATCCAAAGTGCTTATGCCGCTGCTTCTCGTGCTGGTTGTGGGTATAGCTATATTTGCGCTCACAGTTACAGGCGGAGATGCTGAAGCAGGACGCACAGGTATGGAAGGATTCAAGATCTATATAATACCCGATCTTGACGGACTTACATTCAAGGATATATGTTATACGATCATGGACGCCATGGGACAGCTTTTCTACAGCGTCAGCGTAGCTATGGGAATCATGATCACATACGGATCATATTTCAGAGACAGAGACAATCTGGTTAGGAGCGTCAACAGCATACAGTTCTTTGACACGCTGGTGGCCTTCCTTGCGGGCATAATGATCATACCGGTAGTATTCGTATTCATGGGAAAAGAAGGGCTGAGCAACGCGGGCCCCGGACTCATGTTCGTCGCTATGCCTAAGGTATTCGCTCAGATGGGTACGATAGGCACGATTATCGGCATCGTGTTCTTCCTTGCGGTTATTCTCGCTGCGCTCACCAGCTGTATTTCTATTCTGGAGGCTGTAGTTGCAGGCATGATGGACAAATTCGGATGGAGCAGAAAGAAATCAACGCTCATCGAAGGAATAATAGCAATTGTCATCGCGTTTATCGTCTGCTTCGGATACAACCTTCTGTACTTCGAATATCAGCTGCCTAACGGCGCGACAGCACAGATACTGGATATACTGGACTACGTAACGAATAATGTTCTCATGCCGGTACTGGCTATCGGAACATGTCTGCTTATCGGATGGAAGATAAAACCGAAGACGATAATAGACGAAGCTGTGAAGAACGGCGAGAGATTCAGCCGGAAAATGCTTTATACAATAATGGTAAAGTTCATAACACCGATCATGCTGGCATTTCTGCTTCTCAGCGCGTTCGGAATCATATAGCGAATAGAACGAATATGAAAAAGCGTCTCTGCAATACGCAGAGGCGCTTTTTTTCAGATCGTCTGCAGACAGGTGTCAGCAGAGAAACAGTTCAAGAACGAATACTGTTACGCAGCAGGCGACGGCCACCTGATAGAGATTCGCGCCTATCCATGCGAGGGCAATGCCCGCGGCAAGCGCTCCTGCTCCCGCGATGGGGGACTGGGTCGCTTCCAGTATGGCCGGGAATGTCATTACTGCCAGAGTTACGTAGGGAACGTAGTACAGGAACGACTGGAAGAATACGTTTTCTATAGGTTTTTTTATAAGTATCAGAGGAACGACCCTGCACGCGCATGTTGCAAGCGCCATGACGGCGATCCATATGATCACGTTAGTCTGCATCGCCGGCCTCCTTTTTCTTCTTAGGAAATATCACAGCGGCAAGAGTAGAAAGAACGACTGTAAGCAGTATGGTCCTGTTGCCGCTTGACATCTGTGAAATAACGGGAGCATACGTGCAGGCGTAACTTGCCGCGAAAGCTGCGATTATACATGCGAGTATTTTTTTATCTTTTCTTGCAGGAGGGATTATCACCGCAAGGAACATGCCGTAAAGCGCAACGCTGAGAGCGCTTACAACATTAAGCGGCAGCACGTTGCCCATGTATATGCCGAGGGCGGTGCCCAGACTCCAGAGCGGAACGGCTACAAGCGCGGCTCCCAGACCATAGTTGGGAACGACGGGGCCTTCTCTGGCAATGGTTATTCCGAATATCTCATCTGTTATGGTGAGGCCTATGAGAAAACGCCTGAATCTGCCGGTTCCTTCCGGGATCCGCTGGTTGAGCGCGAAGCCCATGAGCAGATATCTTGCGTTAGTAATGACAGTCATGATGATAAGCTGTACCAAAGCGGCATCGGCCGCATAGAGAGTAAAGCCGATGTACTGTCCTGCGGAAGCGTAGGTGGACAGGCTGGCAAAGAACCCCTGTATAGCGGTAAAACCGCATTTTTTGGCGATTATACCGAGAGAAAAAGCGACAGCAAAATAACCTATCCCTATCGGGATGCCGTCTCTCATTCCTTTAAGAAAGATGTCTTTTCCTGTCTGCATCTGAATACTTCCCCGGTTGTCGTTTTGCTTTGACGTGTTTCCAGAATATGATAATATATACATGGTCGATTTTCAAGAATCACGCAGCCATTTGTATAATGGCGAAGGAGGATAAAATGGAACTCAGCGATGTGATCAGAAAAAGAAGAAGTGTCAGGGGATATACCGGCGCGCCGATAAGTGAGGAAGAGCTTGAACAGATCATAAAGGCGGGACTTGCTGCTCCAAGCAGCAGGAACAGAAAACCCTGTGAGCTGTTTGTCGTAAGAGACAAAGATACCCTTCAGAAACTATCTGCCGCAAAGGCTCATGGAGCGAATATGCTTCAAAGCTGCGATACCGCTATAGTCGTTGCAGGCGACGCCGAAAAATCAGACACATGGATAGAGGACTGCTCAATTGTAATGGCTTATATGGAGCTTATAGCCTGTTCGCTTGGTATAGGAGACTGCTGGTGCCAGTTCCATCTCCGCAAAGACGCTGACGGTACAGACGCCGAAGAAAATGTTAAGAAGATCCTTTCACTAAGCGATAAATACAGAGTTCTTGGCGCGATCGCCCTGGGTAATACGGATGATTATCCCGAGCCTAACGACATAACAGAGGATGACCTGAAACGGGTGCACAGATAATAATCAAAGACTTGAAAGAAGAACGGAGGACAGAAATGAAAGTTGCAGTTGCGTATAAAAACGGTAAAGTATGTGAAAAATTTGAAG
Source organism: Bacillota bacterium (assembly GCA_030530305.1). Taxonomy (GTDB): domain Bacteria; phylum Bacillota; class Clostridia; order Peptostreptococcales; family Anaerovoracaceae; genus RGIG7111. The sequence continues at coordinate 372 of JAUMVF010000117.1, read as the reverse complement.
ATGTGGTTAAATTCAGAGTGTACAACATAGATGACGGAAAGATAGTTTCCTGTATGACTGTAGGAATCAACGGGGAAGGCACGAACGCTTTTACAGCGCTTCTGAAGCACCATGACATAGACCATCTCATCTGCGGCAGCATGATGGAAGGAGTTGAAGAAGCGGCGACTGAAAAGAATGTAAAGATACATAACGGAGCAAGCGGAAAAGCAGATGACGCGGTAAAGGCGATGCTTAACGGGGAACTGTAAAGATATAATAATAAAAAACCGCTGTGGCATTGCTGCCTGCAGCGGTTTTTATAATGGTCGGAGAGACTGGATTTGAACCTGCGGCCACTTGACCCCCAGTCAAGTGCGCTACCAAACTGCG
>JAUMVF010000116.1 GCA_030530305.1 Bacillota bacterium | reverse complement strand
GAAGTCTTTTATCCAGTCAATTTCTGCCGATTCTCCCGATTTCGTCAGCACCATCGCTCCTATGTCAGGTTCATCTTCAGTAGAAGTAGCGATAGTCACCTTAGCCCCTTCTATAGCATCGTCTATGTTAGAAAGACCGATCGTGATATTGGCTTCTTCCGGAATTTTTATTTCGGTCTTTGGAGTCAGTCCTCCTTTATAGGTGTTTTCGCTCAGCATACCGAAAACAGCATCGTCGGTCTGGGCAACGAATCCCACCTTGATTCCGGCTCCGTCAAGAACCGCGTTCTCATCAAAGGCGTAGTTGGCATTCCCTGTGTTTTCCAGATTGGATGAGATCACTTTAAAGCCTGCTGCTGCTTTCAGCTCTGTCTGCTTTTTGTAATTGTAGAGATTGCCATGCCATTTCTGTCCTGTGGTAGCATCGCCGTAAACGAACTCATAGGCTCCCATGGCGGCAACATCATAACCCGCCGCATCCATCAGCTCGAAAATGCTCTCGCCTCTGTCATTATTCGCGTATATGGTTCCCTGCATGTAGTTTCCTACGTCAACCAGGAACACTTTAGCTCCTTTTGCTTCAAAATCAGCTTTCGCTGTAGCCAGTCTTGCGTAACTGTCCACATCACCGCGAAGGTTAGCTGTGTAAATAACTATCGTCTTGCCGCTGTAATCCGGCGTATCGTCTGCCATTGCCACAGACGGCGCCATTGTGAAAACCAACGTCAGAGACAGTAATAAAACAAGTAATCTTTTCATTTTGCCTTCCTTTCTTGTGTAAAAAACCGGTACCGGCTGCGCCTGACCGCACTGCCGATATCGTAATGATAAAATAACCTATGCCTCCGTACAAGCCCCTTGGGGGGTTATTATTCGTATATATTGCCGCTTACGCCAAGCTCTTTTCCCGCTTTGTTCAAGTCTATCTCATCGAACCAGTCGGGGTAGATCGCTTTGCCCAGACAAAGGATGTAATAAAGACGTTCTTTATCGCTGCCGCTTACCGCCGCCTTCGGCACTACAATGACTCTCCGTCCGGGGAATCTGGCGGAGACTTTTGCCTTGACATTGGCCGGACTGCCGCCGCTCATATTTACTTTCACTATCGCCGATGGGTTCCTTGACTCTACCCATTCATCTGTGACCGTAGTGTCGCTGCCCCGGTTCCTGGCGCAATTGCCTGCCTTGCATCCTTCCAGCAGATCGCTGTAGGAGGCGGTCTTATTGTCCTCGAATTCAATGTAACAGTCTACTATCTGACACGCGTACATGGACTCATATATTATCGTCCTCATGGTGGACCAGTATTTGTACGGGTTGTATTCCCAGTGAGCGTAAAAAGTCATATCCTTTTCTTCGCTGAAAACACCGTTTTCGCTGATCCGGCTGCCGCCTTCTCTGGACGTATACCAACCCCTGAAGTCGTGTCCGTCTCTCACCGGAAGAGGCAGCGTTCCGTATCTGTCGCCTTTTTTCATTTCGCGGGTCTTCTCACGGTCTTTCATCCTGCCTTCCTCACCCGGATCGAAGGTGATGGTGAACATCCGCTTGTCTGTCCAGTGGGCGTAGAGGGTATGTTCTTTGTTGGGCACTACGTCGCTGCTGTTCACCCTCTTGCCGCCTTCAGCCGCCGAATACCATCCCGCAAGTGAAAAACCATCTTTTTCAGCCGTTGGCAGTGAGCCGTATTTCTTGCCGACAGTGTACTTTCTTACTGCGCTGCCTGAGAGGGCTCCGCCGTTGGCGTCAAAATGAACGTCCACAGTTTTCTCGTCATCCTGCTCTTCTTTCTGAGGATCCTGACCTTCATTGCCGCCCGGGTTATCACCTTCACCATTACCGGTTCCGTTTCCCGGACCGCCTTCATTGCCGCCGTCGCCGTTCCCATTATTGCCGCTTCCCGGTCCGTCGCCGTTTTCGTTCTGATCCCCGGTATTATCTGCTTCTGCAGTTTCTTTCTTATCCTGCTTTTCCTTGACCAGAGGTTCGGGAGCCCGTCCCAGCTTCAGATCGCCTCTGCGCTTCTGATATTCCTCGGTCATGGTCCCGGATTTGTCCTGGATCTGCTTGTCCGCATCGTCTCTGTTGGTTATTCGGTCTCTGCATCCGGCAAGGCACAGCAACATAGCCGCCGTGATAAGGCAGCAGAGGACGATCCTTATTATTCTGTTTTTCCGTTCTGTGCTCATGGCCATTTTATGACGCTTTCTCTGCGGGACTTTTCTCGCCTTGCAGGGCCCCCTCGCAATACGTATCCCTCTAAAGGGCCGTGCGGAATCTTACCCGCAGCCTCCCTTTCAGATCCAGTTTTCCTCTTACTTTCTCTATGGTGTCGTTCATGAAGGACTTCATTTCATTCTTATTATCTTCATTGAGGGCATGGTCGCTGTAGGCGGCCTCCTTCCAGAGCTTCAGCATCTCGGAATATCTGCCCGAATATGCTTCGCCCTCTTTTCCCCGAACATCCTCTTTGAGACTCGCGAAGGGGACGTTTCCGGTCTGCACGCCGCTTTCCTTCAGCCATCTCACCGCGTAAGGGAACATGGCCCGTATGGCTTCCCGCGGATCTTTGCTGTCTATTCCGGCCCGGTTCTTTCTTCTCTTTTTCTCCAGACGGTCGTGAATGACTGCGGGGATGAAAAGGATCAGGGCTGTAAGGATTATAAGTCCGATTATGATCAGCAGCCTGTTGTTTTTTATTCTGCTGCCGAAAAGGCCCGTCTTGCTGCCACCGTTCTTCTCGCCGCTTACGTTCTGTTCCTGTTTGTCTGCCGCCAGCTCGTTTCCTTCTATACTGACTGTGCTGAAGGCCAGTTTGTCTCTCATCTGCTCGTCAAACCTTGAGATGTTCTGGTTCTCTCCCGGTGAAACAGCCGCAACTGTTACGAACACCACCGCTATTACGACCATCACCGGCACGGCGGATCTGAGCCGCCCACCTGTGAACAGAACTGTCAGCGCGCAAAGCATAACTGCAAGGGGCACGGTCTTTGGAAGCATACCAAAGTAGGCAAGGCTGAGTATATATATCGCCGCAAAAGCAACACCTGTCCACCTGAAAAAGCGCACCGGAATGAACGCGGTCAGCGCGCCGATCAGGCATCCGATCCATAGGATCGCTGCCCTCATACAGAACATATATGAACCCGGGTCCCGGCTCACATCATACTGTTCATATACATAAGCCTGTGTCGCTTCGCTGCTTTTATACAGACTGTTTAGAAGCAGTTTTGCGCCATCGAATATCTCGCTGTGAGCCGTAACCAGAGCGATTACTGCCGCCGCGCCCACTGCGCCTGCCGCGATATAGAAGGCCTTCCCGTTTTTTGCTTTTCCGGAATCATCAGGCGCCTTCCTGCTCCACAGCTTTATCAGGCTCAGGACGATGAACACCGCCGGCAGCCCGAAGGCAAAAGGCGTGACCTTCCGCACGCCGGTCATCATGATCAGCAGGCAGAATATCGCTGTCAGCAAAATGCCGTATGAGACGATCAGAGCGATCTCTTCACGCTTTTTGTGTTCCTTGTTAAGTTCCTTCTCCATATATCCTGCTTAGCGGTCACCATTCTACGATCCGCTTCTGTCTCATTCCGCGGTCCGCGTCTGTCACGATCCGCTCCTTATATCTCCACAACTGCAAGGTCCGTCTCGTATCCGGCCTCGGGGAATCCGATGATCCTGATCCCCTCGCTGCTCATGCTCCCGCTGTACCCGCAGACCAGAGCGCTTACCTGGCAGCCCGACGCCATGCCGGCGATCCCCGGGGGCACTGTGCTCCCTACTATTGCCAGATGGGCGAACCTGCTGTTTTGCATCACGTTTTCCAATATGGGGAAAGTCTCCCCGTCACTGACGGGAACAGCCAGATACTCATCTGCCGCTGCCGCCGCGTCTTTTTCAGATAATATCTTCCGGGTCACCAGAACTCCGCCTTCCGCCGGATCTGTCCAGCCTATGGAAAAATCCATCCCTTCCCGCAGGAGCGACCCTATCATTGACCCGTACACAACTGCGCATGCATCCATTGCCTCAAAGCTTTGCTTCTCCCCGGCGCCTGTGTCGAGTATCAGGAGCAGGTCGTCCGTCACCGGCAGACTCAGCTCTTTCACAAGGACCTTGTCGGTTTTTTCCGACAGTTTCCAGTGGATGTTTTTCACCGGATCTCCCGGCGCATATTCCTTTATGCTCCTTACTTCGCCCGGATCGTTGCCCTGCCTGTTGCGCGCATATCTGTCGCTTTCCAGGATGGCCGATGAACT
>JAUMVF010000013.1 GCA_030530305.1 Bacillota bacterium | reverse complement strand
AGTCATATCTGTCAGCGGTCTGCCATTCAGCGGGCCGCTGTTTCATATCGATATTATCCTATATGAAATAATTGGAATTTTCAATTGCAAAAATGACCCCCTATGGGGCTTGCGGGCAGAGGATTCATCAATCATAATATACGTATATGACCGATAAATGGTCTTATGCGCATAATTATCATTTATTACAGGAGGAATTGATATGGCTTGTTTTTTAGTATCAGCTGCAAGCGCAGTTGCTGTAACTGCTGCAGGTAAAGCTGTACAGCACAAAGAGCATGCGGAAGAGGCTAAACTCTCAACAGAGCATGCTTCAGCCGTAGCAGAAAACACAGAGGAAAAGAACATCCCGTTCAGCAGAAAGCTTATGTGGCTTGCGTATATGCTGTGGGGCGGAGCTTTCCTTCTCATGTTTGAACATGTATGGCATGGTGAAGTTGTTCCGTGGTTCCCGTTCCTTACCAACGCTTCGAACCCCGCTGACGCAGCGGAAATGCTTCACGAAATGGCAACAACAGGCGTATGCATGGCATTGCTTATCGTTGCAGTATGGGCAGGTATCGTAGCGGCTACTCACTTTATCGGCAAACGCGATACAGCTAAAGAAAGCGCTTAAAAAGCAAAGCAGTCCGACACAGGTCAGGAAAGGATCAAAAAATGACATTACTGATTACAGTATTTGCCGCGATCATCTGTACCATCTTCTGGTACAGACGCACAGATGATACCATGAAACTCGGTATCCCGTGCCTGATGTTCTGGGGAGCATCCATCATGTGGCTTGTCGACGCCATATTCGAATATGCCGAACTTAAAGCGGCATACTTCACACCGGCGCCGAGAGATATGCTCAATGACGCGTTCCTGGGACTGTCAGTAGTCGCGCTCGGACTCACAGTCTGGCTCATTATTCTTCTTATCAAAGATCCAAAAGGATCTGTACGCGCTATATTGAAGAAGCAGAGCAAGTAAAGGACAAAACAAGAGAACACCGGCCGGGAATCCCCGACCGGTGTTTTTCTTTTTTTGTTTTGATGTCCTTCAGACTGGTGTGCTTCCCATCCCCTGATTCCGATAAGCTTTATCCGCTGATAGGGACCATCCTCACCAGGGTTCCTTCCGCGGCGGTATCTTCGTCCTGATTAAGTATCTCATATTTCATTTCGCAGATACCGAATCCAGGTCTCTTTGTCTGGCGCTTTGATTCTATGGTCAGTTTGAGATATATCACATCACCCAGTTTTACAGGACGCATCAGTTTCCATTCCTTTATCTCCATGAGAACGGAATTCTTGAAGATGCCCATGCGCACATACATGCCGTTGGCTATGCCCATTACAAGCATCCCATGAGCGATCCGGGTGCCGAATCTGCTGTTCTTCGCGTACTCCTCGGATGTGTGTATCTCGTTGTTGTCTCCTGTGAGTTCTGCAAAGGCATCGATGTCAGCCGCTGTTATTTCCCGTTTGGGGCTTGTGAAGACATCGCCTTCTTTTATCTCTTCATAGTTCATAATATATCCTCCTCATAGCGCACGTGCGGATCGATCCGCCTCCGGCTACAGGTCGTAGTACATGTCGAATTCCGCAGGTGTCGGCATCTCGATATGCATCTTCAGGTCTTCTCTCTTGTTCTGGATCCATATCTCAATGAGTTTTTCCGGGAACACGCCGCCTTCTGTCAGGAAGCGGTGGTCTTTCTCCAGCGCCTTTATGGCGGAGCCCATAGACTTGGGCAGTCCCTTGATCTTTTTCTTTTCCTCGTCTGAAAGATCGTAAAGATTGAAGTCATAAGGTCCGAATCCCGCCTTTACCGGATCGATCTTCTTCTTAATGCCGTCGATGCCGGCCATGAGGATCGCCGAATAAGCATAGTACGGATTGCATGTTCCGTCCGGGTTTCTCAGCTCGAATCTCTTTGTCTCAGGAGTCTTGGCGTAAGCCGGGATCCTGATGACTGAGCTTCTGTTGGCTGTTGCGAATCCGATAGTAACAGGAGCCTCATATCCGGGTACCAGTCTCTTGAAGGAGTTGGTGCTCGGGTTGGTGAAGGCGCACACTGCGCCGATGTGGGTCAGAAGTCCGCCGATGAACCAGAGGGCTTCCTGGGAAAGCTGTGAATATCCTTCCTTATCGTAGAATATCGGTTTGCCGTCCTTGAAAAGGTGCATGTGTACATGCAGCCCGCTTCCGGCCTCGTCGTATACCGGCTTAGGCATAAATGTCGCCGTCTTGCCTTCTTTTATTGCCAGGTTCTTGATTATATGCTTGGTCATCATGGTCTTGTCAGCCATCTCGGTCAGGGTACCGAATTCAACTTCGATCTCCAGCTGGGCCGGACCTGCGACTTCATGATGATGATACTTTACTGCTATGCCCTGCTCTTCCATCTGCATGGCCATCTTGCTTCTCAGATCGTAAAGCACATCCTGAGGAGGAGCCATATGATAGCCTGCTTTATGATTCATCTTGTAAGCAAGGTTGTGCCCGTCATCCAGGCCTTTGTTCCACTCTGCCTGCTCTGTGTCCACGTGGAATCCGGATCTGTTAGGATCCATTGAATAGCTGACATGATCGAATACATAGAACTCGAATTCAGGTCCTATACGCATCTCATCCGCTATACCTGTGCTCTTCAGGTATTCCTCGGCATGTTTCGCGACATTCCTCGGGTCCTGATCGAAAGGTATGTTGTGCGGAAGATCTATGACGAATACATCGCCTATCATAGCCATGGTCTTGATCTCCATGAACTTGTCGATGTATGCTGTCGTAATGTCCGGAATGAAGACCATGTCACTCTTTTCTACCGGCGCAAAGCCGTAGTTGCTTCCGTCGAATCCGATTCCGGTAGTCATGATGCTTTCGCTGAATCTGTCTGCCGGAATGGTCAGATGTCTCCATCTCCCGTTCAGATCGATCATCATGAAATCGACCATTTTCACATCATTCTCTTCAATATACTTTTTTGCTTCTTCAAATGTCTTGAACATTTATCTGCTCCTCCCAGAATATTATTTATTACAGCACGTTCTTTATGGCTGCAAGCAGATCGTCATATTCTTCAAACGCAGGTACATCCGGATTGTCTTTGATTATCTGCTCTGTGCTCTTGAAAAGGAATCCCGCTTTCCCGGCCTTTATCATTCCCAGATCGTTGAAACTGTCCCCGATGGCGATAGTCTCGTATCCCATGGTCTGAAGAGCCTTTACGGTAGTAAGTTTGGATTGTTCCACTCTCATCCTGAAGTCTGTGACCTCGCCGTTTTCGGCAACTTCAAGAGTGTTGCAGAAAAGCGTGGGCCAGTTCAGTTTTTCCATTAACGGTGTCGCGAACTGCTCGAAAGTATCGCTGATCACTACAGCCTGTGTGATCCTTCTCAGCTCATCGAGAAATTCTTTCGCGCCCGGGATCGGGTCTATTGTGGCAATCGTTTCCTGTATTTCCTTGAGTCCGAGGCCGTGTTCCTTCAGGATCCCCAGTCTCCATTTCATAAGCTTGTTATAGTCGGGTTCGTCTCTGGTCGTCCTTGTGAGTTCCGGGATGCCGCTTGCCTTCGAAAAAGCTATCCATATCTCCGGTACGAGAACGCCTTCCATATCCAGACATACTATATTCATCGTCTACCTCCTGTGCTGGTCAATATAAATACACTAAATAAAAATATACCATATATGGAAATCTGTATCAATTGAAAGAGACAGATTGTTTTTTGTTTTTTTACGGCGATTTTGATTGACGGTCCTCTGCTATAATGTTACGATTTTTTAAGAAGAGAAGTGTTTGTTTACGCTTGATCAATACACTTGTTCATAACAGAAAGGAGAAAAAAATGAGAGTAGCAATTAACGGTTTTGGAAGGATTGGAAGACTGTCTTTCAGGGCTATGTTTGAGAAGGAAGGCATCGAGATAATAGCAATCAATGCTACTATGGAGTCCAAAATGATAGCGCATCTGCTCAAGTATGACAGCATTCAGGGGCGTTACTGCGACAATCACGACATAACCTACGATGATACTTCTTTGACTGTTGACGGCAAAACAATCAAAATATACAGAGAGCGCGACCCGAAGGCTCTTCCGTGGGGAGACGACGGCATAGACGTAGTGCTGGAATGCACAGGCGCCTTCACATCAAAAGAAAAGTCCCAGGCGCATCTTGAGGCAGGCGCGAAGAAAGTCCTCATTTCCGCTCCGGCAGGAAATGACGTGCCGACCATCGTTTACGGGACAAACCACGAAACACTCAAGGCTGAAGATCTGATCGTATCCGGAGCGTCATGCACAACCAACTGCCTGGCTCCTATGACAAAGGCTCTTCACGACTACAAAGAGATCGTTACCGGCCTCATGACGACCATTCACGCATATACCAGCGACCAGATGATCCTTGATGGTCACCACAAGAAGGGCGACCTGAGAAGATCCAGAGCCGGCGCTGAAAACATCGTTCCGGCTTCATCAGGAGCTGCGAAAGCTATCGGACTTGTTATCCCTGAGCTGGCCGGAAAACTGACAGGCTCCGCTCAGAGAGTTCCTGTTCCGACAGGATCCATCACTATACTGGACGCAGTCGTAAAGAGCGACGCTCCTGTAACAGTTGACGGCATCAACGAGGCAATGAAAGCCGCAGCGGACGAGTCATTCGGATATACTGAAGAAGAACTGGTTTCCAGCGACATCGTAGGAATGCCTTACGGTTCGCTGTTCGACGCTACCCAGACTTCAGTAATGGATGCTTTTGAAGAAGGCATGTATCTTGTAAGGATCGTTGCGTGGTACGACAACGAAATGAGCTATGTAAATCAGCTGATCAGAACTCTGCAGTACATGGGAAAACTGTAGACCGCAACGTTTCTTAAAAACGCAAAACAAAGCCCCGCGTTTTCTGCGCGGGGTTTTTCTTCAGGGTAATCACGCTGCGCCGTAAAAAGGCGCGGCAGTTTTTTATTGGGGTGTATTTGTTCCGATATAATGGAAAAGCAGTGTTATCAGCGTCGCCGCGAGCACTATGACCAGACTGAGCGCGAAGATGTGCCTTTTTTTAGTCCTTTTCAGGTATGACATGTATTCTATTATGAAAGCGTTCATTCTGTAATGAAACGACTCTTTGGCTCCGTATCCCTTGCATTTGATCCTGTTGATCCTGGCTATGATCAGCGGCCTGAGTACATGGTGCGCGCCGGACACCAGCGCGAACCTCGGCCTTTTCTGGCCTTCTTCGGGGATCATGAAAGTGTATGCCGCTTTTATGTTGGCCTCGGCTCCCTTGGTCTCCTCTTCTATGATTATATCTGTTACAGGTACGCCCTGTGCTTTTGCCATTTCCGCCATGGCGCGGCCCTCGGACATACCTTCAAAATCATCGGCCCCGGTAAATATGAGCCTTGCTCCCGGGTTTTCCTTATACAGTTCTAATGCTTCATTAACTTTCTTTTCAAGGAGAATCTCTATTCTGGATTCCTCAAGGTCCGTGCCAAGAACCAGTATATACTGATAATTCTTACTTCCTTTCCTGTGTATCTGATTCACAATGCTCGAAGCCGTAAAGACAGTCTTCAGCATTATGAAATATACCATTACCACAGTTACCGCAACATAGATATAAAGACCCGGGGTATTCGTTTTGAATCCGCCTATCAGAGGCAGGACCACGACATAAATGAGCGCTATGCATCCGAAGAAAATACCTGCGATGTTTTTGATCTTTGCCCCTTCTTTCTTTATGAGCATGACACCCATGAAAATAGGGAGCAGCGCAAGGGCAAAAGGCCCTGCGGCTATCACAAGCTGCAGGAGACGCCCGATAAGATGCACGATCACCACGATGGGCTCAGGAACAGAGCCGTGAGGCGGTACCAGGTTTATAACATCCTGGATAAACGAAAAAAGCACCAGTCCGAACACCGCTACAAGAGCGCCGCTGAACAGAGTCCTCGGTTCTACTTTCATTACCAGCGCAAAAATCAGCAGTATAACTATTAATAAAACAATCTTTGCTATGATCGCCATACCGTATATTCCTTTTATTTACCACTTGCCGGGTCTTCCCCGTCTGCCGGCTGTTCCGGCTCCTGTGCTCCACTTATATCCATGCTTTCTATGGATATCTGGGCATCGTCCGCTTCTGTCCCGTCAAGCGATATCTGATTGAGCCTGGTCATGTACTTGTCCAGCCACTGTCTGAACTGCGCCATGTATTCCGGATCGTTGTCATGATGCAGATTATGTATATACTGATGCTCATTACCGCTGATGGTCTCATCCGTTCTTCCAAGCAGATAAACGGCAAGGTCGGAGCACTGGTCGGATACCCTTTCAAGGTTGAGCAGTATATTCTGGAATACGATACCTGTGTAGATATCGCACAGATCCAGAGTCATCCTGTGGACATGGCGACCTCTTAAGGCAACTACCATTTCGTCTATGACCTCTTCAAGAGGCTCAACTTTTCTGGCCAGTTCTTCGTCATCGTTCTTGTACGCTTCAACCGAGATATCCAGTATCTCATGAACAGCTTCCATGGCGATGACTATTTCCTTCTGGGCCCCTCTGGAGAAGGTCTTGTCCTGCTGACGCAGTTCTTCTATGTTTTCTATTATGTTGATAGCCAGGTCACCTATACGCTCGAAGCATACGGACGCTTTGAGCTGGAAACTCTGGTTCCGGTTGTCTTTTTCAAGTGTTATATGCGGCGATATGGCTACCAGGTACTGGTTGGTCTGGTCCATGATAGTGTCAAGAAGATCTTCACGGTCCTGGATCCTCCGGCTTCGCTCAGGCTGATAATCGAACAGTTGCTGGGAGGCAGCCTCGAAATTGTGGATAGCTACGTCCGCCATGTTGCCCAGAAGCACTTCTGTTCCCGCGAGAGCCAGTCCCGGGTTGGTGACCAGACGCAGATCCAGCTGCTTGAGGTTTTCCCTTATAGTCTCTTCCTCTTCGTCCATCGGTTTTTCCGGTACGATCTTTTCAGCGATCCTTGCGAATACGTTGACGAACGGCAGGAGCAGTACCGCAGGCACAAGCCTGAATATACCGTGCAGGTTGGCGATGTCGCCCATGCTCATATCATGGTTCCACAGGCTGTCCGGTATCAGTCCCGTCAGTCTGCCGATGGCAATGGCTGCTATGATCAGCAGCGCCGCAAAGACGTTGTATATGATGTGTACGAGACATGTCCTGATCTGTTCCGGTTTTGCGCCTATGCGGCAAACCAGATATGTGGTCAGACAGTCTCCGATGTTAACTCCTATAATTATGGCAAATACGGCGCAGAATTTGACGCCTACCGCCGTTGCCAGAGACTGCAGTATGCCGACGACCGCGGATGAACTCTGTATTATTCCCGTCACCAGTACGCCCGCGAAGAATCCGAGAACGTAATTGTCTTCGAAGGAAATGATGAATTTGCCAAGCGTATCGCTCATGGTGGCAACTGCCGCGCTCATGTTGATAAGACCCACGAAAAGAATGCCGAAGCCCATACAGATGGTCCCGACAGAACTGGAGGATCTTTTCTTTATGAACATTATGGATATGATGCCTATGATAAGAGCTATAGGCGCGAGATTTTCCGCTTTAAAAAGATTGAGTATACTGCCTTCGCCTGCCTGCAGATCCATAAGTCTGAGTATCTGCGCGGTTATGGCAGTGCCGACATTGGCGCCGAGAACGATGCCGATAGACTGGCGGAATGTAAGGAATCCCGCTCCAACCAGACCAACAGTCAGTACTATAGTCGCGGTAGAACTCTGTATCATACATGTGACCAGAAGCCCAAGGATGAATCCCATGACCGGTTTGTTGGTCACTTTGGCAAGAGCCGCTTTCATGGCGCCGCCGGAACTGCTCTTCAGTCCGTCGCCCATGAGCCTCATTCCGTACAGGAACAAAGCAAGTCCGCCTAACAATGAAACTACTCTATAAAAAATTTCCACTGTCTTTCTCCGCTTATCTTATGATATATCGTCCCGATATACCCTTCTCATTACTTCTTTACTCTTACTTTATCACTCTTTTATTCTAACTTGACTGCCAACTTTATTACAAGTTTTTTTGGCAGACGCAGGATATTTTTTCTATGCCGTAATGCTTCAGCACCGCGACGGCTTTTTCATCTATTATTTCCCCGGAAACCGCTATCGGTACTGCAGGCGGGCACGATACCGCAAGCGCTGCGCAGACCCTGCCTGCGCTTTTGTCCGCATCGATCATTTCAGACGGCGCAAAGACAGCCTTTCTTATGGATATCTTCTGCTCAAGCTTCAGTTCTTCCGTATGAACAGGACCGGGTTTCACCGCCTGCCCGTTTTTTTCCTTTACGCCCAGGATCTCCGCCGCCCGCGCAAGATCTTCTTCAGAATTGAACGGAGATACCATAAGCACTACGTACTCCGGATCCGCGTATTCGCATTCTACACCTCCGGCTCTGAGTTTTTCCGCTGTCAGGATGCCTGTCTCCTTCCCGTCAGCGCGCAAAGTCAGACGCAAAGGATCCGTATCTCTTTTTACGTCCCATCCGTTTTTTTCAAGTTTTTCCCTGAGGGATGCCAGGCGCGCCGCGCATGCCGGGAATTCCTCCCGCGCTTTTTCATTCAGGTATCTGTTGCACTCATCCAGAGAACCCATGATCAGATATGACGGGCTGGTCGATCCGAAAAGAGCCATCGCCTGTCTGGCGTCGGCGCCCAGACTTCCGGGAGCGTTTTTCCCTATATGCAGATACGCCCCGCCGGTTATCACCGGGAGGGTCTTGTGAGCTGAATCACAGCACATATCCGCGCCCAGATCCAGCGGATGGACCGGTTTTTCCAGAAAATGAAGGTACGCTCCGTGAGCATTATCCACCAGCAGCAGCGTGCCATACCTGTGGCATATATCCGCAATCTTTTTTACATCATTCATATTGCCCAGAAAGTCCGGGCATGTGATGTAGACGGCGGCCACAGGGCGGAGCTCCGCAGCGAGGATCTCTTCCACTGTCTCCGGGATCACCCGGCAGGCGCAAAGCGACGGCTCATCGCCTTCATCATACAGCCATTTCACATCAGCGTCTTCCAGAGCCGCGCCATAGATGAACGCCTTGTGGACGTTGCGCGCGGCAATGAAAAGCGGTTTTTCCTCTACCGCCGCCGTTCCGTTTTTCCTAGCCCATTCCTGCGCTGCCAGATGCAGCATAGCCCGGATGCACTGGCTTGAGCCTTCGGTGGAATAAAGCGTCTTCCTGGAGCCGAAAAGCCGGGAAGCGTTCTCTTCGCTCTCGGCTATTATGCCTTCTGCTTCGTACAGGGAATCCGCGCCCTTCACTTCGGTAATGTCGTACTTTTCAAAACTGAAAGAACCTCTTCCCTTATGACCCGGCATATGAAACCTGACGGTTTCTGACTCCGCGTATTTTTTTATGAAATCTGCTATTGGTGTCCTCATTTTTCCGCTGCCTTTTCTTCATCATCGGCCTCAGCTGCCTTCATCATGATAGCGCATTCGATACGCTTTCTGAAAAGCTCACAGCCCGGCTCGTATATTCCTTTTATCGTTCCTGTAGCGTGGTACGCGTTGGCCACGCAGCCTCCCGAGCAATAAAGCTTCGCCCAGCAGTCGCGGCACTCTTCCCTGGCGTAAACGTTGCATGAACGGAACTCTTCCCTGAGATCCTCATTGGTAACTCCATCCCGGATATTCCCCAGCATGTATCCCTCTTCGCCCACGAACTGGTGGCATGGGTAAAGATTCCCCCAGGGATCGACGGCCATATACTCAGTTCCCGATCCGCAGCCCGATATCCGCTTGTAGATGCAGGGGCCGTCAGTCAGATCAAGCATATAGTGATAGAAGGTTATGGGCTTTCCTTCCCGCCTTCTTCTGATCATATCGATGGCAAGGGTCTCGTATTCCTTCTTGACTGTTTCAAGATCATCAGCAGTCAGAGCGGACGGATCGTCGGGGGAACCGATGACCGGCTCCATGCTCAGCTGGGTGAATCCCAGATCTGCCATGTGAAAAACGTCTTTGGTAAAGTCCGGATTTGCGTGGGTAAAAGTTCCCCGCATATAGTAATCCTTCCCGCCTCTCCTTCTGACAAATTCTTTGAATTTGGGCACCACGGTGTCGTAGCTTCCCTTTCCCTCAGGCGTCACTCTCGTCAGGTCGTGTATCTCTTTCCGGCCGTCCAGACTCAGCACCACATTGCTCATCTGGCGGTTGGAGAAATCTATAACATCGTCATCTATCTTCATTCCGTTGGTAGTCAGCGTGAAACGGAAATTCTTGCCTTTCTCTTTTTCTATGCTGCGGGCATATTCAACCAGCTGCTTGACTGTTTCCCAGTTCATGAGGGGTTCCCCGCCGAAAAAGTCCACCTCAAGATTGGTCCTGCTTCCCGAATTCTCAATGAGAAAATCAAGAGCGCGCTTTCCGACTTCAAAACTCATTACGTCCCGCTTGCCGTGGTACCGCCCCTGTCCGGCAAAACAGTAAGAGCAGTTAAGATCACAGGTATGCGAAACGTGCAGGCAAAGAGCTTTTATCACGTTACCGGAACGGGCTTTGAAAGTCCCTGCCATCTCTTCAAAAGTGTCCTCGGAATAAAGCTTTCCGGCATCACAAAGAGAGCGGACGTCATCTATACATTCTCGCAGTTCTTCTTCCGTTACCGGCTCATCGCCCGCTGCCGCCTGTTCATTTGCGCCCGCTTGTCCATTCACGCCGGCCTGTTCACCCGTGGCGCCGTACTTTTTCAGCAGTTCCGCGACTATTTCCTCTTCGTTCTTCTGCCCGAACATACCGATGACATCATAAGCAACGTCATCGACCACGTGAATCGAGCCGGAGCACGTATCCAGTACTATATTGTATCCGTTGAGTTTGTACTGATGTACCAACTGAAGCTCCTTTCACAGTCTGACCGGCAGATCCACCGGTCTGTTTTTTCATATTGCAACCCGGTCGGCATATGTGCCGGCCGTCTTTTCGTCAAAAGAAAAATGCCGCCCCGCAAGGCAGCATTTTCTCATACAAATCAACTATTTTTCGCTGTTTTCACATTCCTGATTTGCAACGCCGCAGCTTGTCTTGCATGCTGACTGGCAGGAAGTCTGGCATTCGCCGCATCCGACGTTTACTGCGCTGCTGCACAGATCGCGAGTTTCTAAAGTCTTGATTCTTTCCATGATTCAGTTCTCCATTCTGCTGTTATTTGATATATCTTTTCCGGCCTTTGGCCGTTTCTTTAACACCGTTTGATGATACCACGACAGAGCCTGTCAAGTCAAGGTTGACCGGAGCGCATGCCGCGCCGTTTCACGGACTCACGCCTCGCCGTTTCACCTTGCTTTACCGTATCATTCCCACGGCTTATGCCGCGTCATCTTCCTCTTCATCCCCGTCTTCGGTACCCGGTTCGGGCTTCTGAAGTTTCAGTGTTCCCGAGGACTTGCCTCCTGTGATCTCCTTGAACAGGTTTTTCAGCACCTTCAGGGAGAATTCCGAACTGGCCAGAGATCTGATATAGTTCTGGCTCGCCAGTTCCTCGGTATAATCAGCCAGTTTGTATGTGGTGAAGTGGCTGAAGCCGGATCCGATGTGGGTCACCGTTCCTCTCATCCTGTAGTGGGTCACCCGCGGACCGTCCTTATCCTTGACGAAGTCGACCATCGCCATTCCGCCGAGCATGGTATCCACTTCGTTCTGGCATGAAACGAAGTTGCCCAGTGAATAGAAGCAGACCATCCTGTTGCCGTTCTTGCCCTTTACGACTCTCACCGGTTCGATTACGTGAGGATGCATTCCTATTACCACGTCTACTCCCTGATCGGCAAAGAACTGCGCCCATTCTTTCTGTTCGTCTACCGGTTCATACTGATACTCTATGCCCCAGTGCGGGAACACTATGGTGAAGTCATACTTGCTTGCTTTTTTGATGTCTTCCTTTATTTTTTCCTTATGCTCCTGATCGAGCATGTCTATCATGTACTCTTTTCCTGCCGGGAGAGAAAGTCCGTTCAGATCATAAGTGTAATTCAGAAGAGCAAAGGTCATACCGTTCTTCTTGAGGACTTTGATCTTGTTGGCGTCTTCTTCAGTCCTGTGAGCTCCCAGCACCTTTACTTTCGGATACTTTTCCTTCCAGTACTTCAGCATCGTCTCGATGGCGTCGCTGCCTCTGTCGGCAGAGTGGTTGGAAGCCTGAAGGACAACGTCGAATCCGACATCGTGAAGAGTATCTATGATCTGGATCGGCGTGCCGAACAGCGGATAACCGGAATAATTGCTCTTGACCGGCATGGTTTCCTGATTGATGCATGCAATGTCCGCTTTATCTATTTCATCCTGAACATGTTCGTATATAGGGGTGAAATCATATCCGTCGCTTTCGTAAGCCTGATAGACCGTATCGTGGAAGAGGTCATCCCCAAAGGCGACCAGAGAAGCCTTCTGCACAGGTATCTCTTCTGCCTTCTTCTCCTCATCGCTCTTCGTGTCGGTACAGCTGACCATAAGCGCTATGAAAGCGATGGTGCATACTATGAAAATGCCCAGTATAATGAAAAATCTTCTCTTGAATCTGTAGTGCTTAGTCTGCATATTATACTCCCAGCCCGGCGTATTTCCCCCGGGCGTCTGAAATGATGTCTGCAATAACAACACGCTTATTATACACTATTGCCGGTGAAATATCACCTTAAACAGCCCTTTTCACGGTTGACATCGCTCTCCCCGCTATTGTATACTAATTGACAAGTGCTGTCGGGAAGAGAGAAGTTTTTCCCAGGCACTGAAATCAAATAATTCAATACGCGACTATTTTGCGATGACGGGAATAAATCTTTCACCGGTGTATCGTTCCAGAGAGCAGCGGCAGGTGAAAAGCTGCACGGTACCGAGAGATGTCTCACCCCCGAGCGAAACCTTTTGAGTGGGATCCGGTGATGGCCGGAACCAATAAGAGTGGTACCGCGGATGCTCTATATATGTGAGCCTTCGTCTCTTTATGCGACGCATGTGGGATGAGGGTGTTTTTTTAGCCTTCATCAAAAAATGAAAGGATGGACAATGAAGAACTTTGACAAGTACCGGGTAGGGTATTTCCAGCCTCCGGAATGCGAAATGAAATGGACTAAAAAGGATCATATCACCAAGGCGCCGGACTGGTGCAGCGTCGATCTGCGCGACGGCAACCAGGCGCTGATCGTACCGATGACCCTTGAAGAAAAACTTGAATTCTTCCAGTACCTGGTGAAACTGGGATTCAAAGAGATCGAGGTGGGATTCCCCGCCGCGTCAGAAACTGAATATGAACTCCTCAGAAATCTGATCGAAAAAGATCTCATCCCTGATGATGTGACAGTACAGGTACTGACCCAGTCACGGGAACATATAATAAAGAAGACTTTTGAAGCGCTGAAAGGCACCAAGCGGGCCATAGTACATCTGTACAATTCTACTTCAGTGGCACAGCGCGAGCAGGTATTCAAAGCTGAAAAGCCTGAAATTGTTGATATCGCCGTTTCAGGAGCAAAACTCATAAAGAAATACGCGGCAATGGAGCATGAGGCCTATGGCACAGAATTCCGTTTTGAGTATTCACCGGAAAGTTTCACAGGCACAGAGCCGGAATTTTCCCTTGAGATCTGCAACGCGGTTATCGACGTGTGGGAACCGGATCCGGAACACAAGGTGATCATCAACCTTCCGAGCACGGTCGAAATGTCCATGCCTCACGTATACGCCAATCAGATCGAATATATGTCTGACAACCTGAAGAACAGGGAGAACGTCATAGTTTCCCTTCATCCTCATAATGACAGAGGAACCGCGGTGGCAGCTGCAGAGCTTGGCATACTGGCCGGCGGCGACCGTGTCGAAGGCACACTGTTCGGCAACGGTGAGAGAACAGGAAACGTGGATATAGTAACGCTTGCAATGAATCTCTTCTCACACGGCGTTGACCCGGGACTTGATTTCAGCAACATGCCGGAAGTAGTAGAGAACTATGAAAAATTCACCGACCTGCGTGTGCACCCGAGACAGCCTTACGGCGGAAGACTGGTATTTGCGGCCTTCTCAGGATCTCATCAGGATGCCATAGCAAAGGGCATGAAATACAGGATAGAAAACGATCCAGGCAGATGGACGGTTCCTTACCTTCCTATCGACCCGACGGACGTAGGCAGAGAATACGAATCCGACGTAATCAGGATAAACAGCCAGTCCGGCAAGGGCGGCGTCGCTTACATCCTGGAGCAGAACTTTGGCTACAAGGTCCCGAAAGAGATGCGCGAAGAGCTGGGCTATATGGTCAAAGATATATCGGACAAGCACCACAAGGAGCTTTCTCCGGACGAGATCATGGACATCTTCAGCAAGGAATATATAAATGTATTCACGCCGATAGACATAACGGACGCAACATTCCAGAAAGCGCCTAACTTCGACAAGTCAGACTCACCTGACGGTATGCGCGTAAACATACATGTGGATATCAAGGGCAAGCCTTATGAACTGTCAGCTGTAGGAAACGGACGACTGGACGCCATCAGTAACGCGCTGAAGAAGAGCCCGTACACATTCGACTACAAATTCATAACTTACTATGAGCACGCTCTGGAATCCGATTCCACATCGAAGGCTATCGGCTATATCTGCATCGAAGACAATAGCGGTAAGCAGTTCTGGGGAGTCGGTACTCATGACGACATCATCCTGGCTTCAGTCAACGCTCTCGTGAGCGCGCTGAACAGACAGAACAGAGTAGATAAATTTGTTAAATAAGAAAGGAATATCTGATATGGGAATGACAATGACTCAGAAGATACTGGCGGCCCACGCGGGGCTTGACAGCGTCAAAGCCGGGCAGCTCATCAGAGCCAACCTGGACATGGTGCTGGCCAACGACATCACAGGTCCGGTATCTATCAACGAGTTTGAAAAAGCAGGATTCGACGGCGTTTTCGACAAAAGCAGGATATCGCTGGTAATGGATCATTTCACGCCGAACAAGGATATCAAGTCGGCCACCCAGTGCAAACAGTGCAGGACTTTTGCGCGGAAATTCGATATTGATAACTTCTACGATGTGGGAGAAATGGGTATAGAACACGCTCTTCTCCCGGAAAAAGGTCTGGTTGCCGCAGGCGACGCGATAATCGGAGCGGACTCCCACACATGCACATACGGAGCACTGGGAGCATTTTCCACGGGAGTCGGGAGCACAGACCTGGCCGCCGGTATAGCTACAGGCCAGGCATGGTTCAAGATACCTGAAGCCTACAGATTCATCCTTACAGGAAAACCTCAGAAATATGTAAGCGGTAAGGACGTGATACTGCACATAATCGGCATGATCGGCGTAGAGGGAGCCCTCTACCGCTCCATGGAATTCACAGGTGACGGAGTTGCGAACCTTTCCATGGACGACAGGCTCTGCATCGCCAACATGGCTATCGAAGCCGGAGCCAAGAACGGTATCTTCCCGGTAGATCAGGTCACCAAAGACTATATGGCCGGCCGCGTGAACAGGGACTACACCGTATACGAAGCGGATGAAGACGCGGAATACGAAAAAACTTTTGAGATCGACCTTTCGAAGATCGAACCCACGGTAGCGTTCCCTCACCTTCCCGAAAACACAAAGCCTATCAGCCAGGTGGAGGACATTGTCATCGATCAGGTGGTCATCGGCTCATGCACAAACGGCCGCATTGAAGATATGGCAGCCGCCGCTGAGATACTTGAAGGAAAACGCATCTGCAAAGGTGTCAGGGGAATAGTGATCCCGGCTACGCAGAGCATTTACAAAGAATGTATCAAACGCGGATACATCGATATCTTTATCGACGCGGGATGCATAGTTTCAACGCCTACTTGCGGTCCATGCCTCGGCGGACACATGGGCATACTGGCAGAAGGGGAAAAATGTGTTTCCACCACAAACAGGAACTTTGTCGGAAGAATGGGCCATACATCAAGCGAGATATATCTGGCAAGCCCGGCAGTAGCCGCAGCCAGCGCCATCGCAGGGAAGATCGCAGGCCCGGAGAGCATATAGAACAGGAGAAAAGATATGAACGCAAAAGGACGAGTACATAAATACGGAGACAATGTGGATACCGACGTCATCATTCCGGCAAGACACCTGAACACCCAGGATCACGCTGAACTTGCCAGCCACTGTATGGAAGACATCGACGCTGAATTCGTGAACAAAGTCAAAACAGGCGATATAATGGTCGCCGGGAACAACTTCGGATGCGGCTCTTCAAGAGAACACGCTCCCGTTGCCATCAAGGCAAGCGGCATCAGCTGCGTGATAGCAGCGACTTTTGCCCGTATATTCTACCGGAACTCTATAAATATAGGGCTCCCTATTCTGGAATGCCCCGAGGCTAGCAGCAAGATAGAAGACGGTGATGAAGTTTCCATCGATTTTGACACCGGTATAATAACCAACGAAACAAAAGGCGAAACTTATCAGGCTATGCCTTTCCCCGATTTCATTAAGGAGATCATGGCCGACGGCGGGCTTATGAACAATCTTCGCAAATAGCAGACAGCAGGTTTATGAACAACCTTCGCAAATAAAAGAGAACCCCGGCAGGATCATTCCCTGCCGGGTTTTTTAATGTCTTTTTTTTCAGCACGCTACTGATGAACCACTACGACCGTTCCGATCTTTATGATGCCATAGGTCTTCCTGGCTGCCTTGAGCGGCATGTTGACGCAGCCGTGACTGCCGTTATGGAGATACTCTGTGCCGCCGTAAACTGACTTCCAGGAAGCGTCGTGCATTCCCACGCCTCCGTTGAACGGCATCCAGTATTCTACCGGGCTGGCGTATTTGGTTCCGTCATTGTTGTAACCTTCAAGAACTGCCGGGCTCATCTTGTTGAATACCTTGTATGTTCCCAGCGGAGTATCCTGGCCGTTGTCGTGGTTTCCTGTAACCACAGGAGTATCCACTTTGACTTTGCCGTTGACATAGACTCTCAGATGCTGGGCTGAAATATCTATATCTACATACGTTCCGCCCATATGTGCAGATCCCCTGGTGTAGCGGACTTTTATGGTGCCTCCTTTATCGGCTCTCAGCATCCTCAGCATATCTTTGACACATCTGCCGCGGTTCATCGCTCTTCCGTATGTATCCTTATAGCTGTTATATCTCTCTTCTGCGCCCATTGCGATGCTGTTCACAAAGTCGCGCACGCCCTGTGGGAGTATGATCCTCTCACCGTTTTTGACCTTTATCATCTTCTTCAGCTCATACGGATCGACCATCATCTTCCTGTATCCCAGATCCAGGACCATCCTGCAGGACATGTACTTTCTCCAGAACTTCTGCTTCTTCAGAAGTTTCTCGTTGTCCGAGCGGATCTTAGGCTTAGTGCAGTAATCACTGCCGTCGTATTCAAACTCAAAGTCCCCGTTTTCGATGGACGCGACTATCGCCTTGCGTATCTTCTTCTTCGAAGGTACGTTGCCGTACACTTCAGGAATGATAATGTATTTGTAATTGGAAAGATCCAGAGAAGCGTCCTTTGTACGCTTCATTTTGCCGTCCACCGGGAAATCGATCTCGTTGACTTTGTTCTTGAAGTACTTGGTCTGTTCCACGATGTTCATGTCTATCTGGTGCTCATTCTTTTTTATACCGTAATAAGACAACACTGAAGCAATGATATCGCCGCCCTTAAGCTCCTCAAGCTGGTCTTCGATATCATACTCGAAGTCAAAATAATTGATCCGGTCGATGGTGCGCCCGTTCTTCTTGATCGTCAGGGCTTTCCTGTTCCACTTTTCGGTAAGTGTCTGCGCCGCCGCTTTCACTGTCTTGCCGGAGCAGTCTATTCCGTTGATATACGTATTCTTTGAGAACTTGTCCGGGTCATGATTCTTGTATATCGCCCATCCGCAAAGCCCTGCGGCTATCAGGATGAGTATCAGAATGAATATCAGGAATTTTTTCATCTTCAAGCTGCCTTTCTTTTATCTCTTTATCCACAACATCTGCATATTACTGCAGCCGCGTACCCCTACAGAGGGTGCTTTTTTACAGATACATTATATCACAGGTTTCCTTAAATAAACCCAAAAAACCAACAATATCGACATGCGTATGTGGAAAAAACAGTTTTACCGAAAAAAAACAAAAAAACTACCATTTTTTATTGACATATGCCATTAACTATGTATAATAATTTATAGATGGCATATGCCAGTAACTCGGAACACCTTCTACCTACACCTCCCGGGTACCGGCAATGTAAATCGAAATAACCATTTTCCTTACCATATCAAATTTCATAGACAATCCTAAAAAAGCCTGTTGTACCCGCAACAGACTTTTTTATTGGACCGGCGCTGAAAATGATCCGATGCGTACGCTATATGAATCATTTGTCTGCCATAACAAAAAGCTGCCATGGATCCATGACAGCTTTTGTTTTATTATGTTCTTTTTCCCGGCATTTGTTTTCCGGTCTTTGCCGGTTCCCGCCGGATGGGCTAGATCTCCACGATGTGGAACTTCTTCTTGCCCTTCTGGATCATCAGCTTTCCGTCCTCGAACATGTCTTTTGTGACGCTCATCTTCTTGTCGGTCACTTTTTCGCCGGCAAGTTTCAGTCCGCCCTGTTCGATGGTCCTGAAGCCTTCGCCGTTGCTTGATACAAGGCCCAGCTCTCTGATCAGATTAACGAGTCCCATGCCTTCGCCTTCGAACTGTGACGCGTCCATCTTTGTGGTCGGGATGTTTGCCGCGTCACCGCCTCCGCCGAATGCTGCTCTCGCGCCATCCTGGGCTTTCTTTGCCTCTTCCTCGCCGTGAACCAGCTTAGTGACTTCGTAAGCCAGGATCTCCTTGGCCTTGTTGATCTCGGCGCCTTCCAGTGCGGAAAGCCTCTCGACTTCCTCCATAGGCAGGAAGGTAAGCATCCTGAGGCACTTGTTTACGTCAGCGTCCTCCACGTTTCTCCAGTACTGGTAGAATTCATAAGGGGAAGTCCTGCTGCCGTCAAGCCACAGAGCGCCCTTCTGGGTCTTGCCCATCTTCTTCCCCTCGCTTGTTGTAAGAAGCGAGAAGGTCATGCCGTAGACCTGTTTTCCTATCATTCTGCGTGAAAGATCTGATCCGGCCAGGATGTTTGACCATTGGTCGTTCCCGCCAAACTCAAGTTTAACGCCGATGTCTCTGGCCATTACCATGAAGTCGTAAGCCTGCATGAGCATGTAATTGAACTCGAAGAAGGAAAGCCCTCTTTCCATTCTCTGCTTGAAAGCTTCAGCACGGAGCATGTCGTTTACACTGAATCTTGATCCGACTTCGCGGACAAACTCGATATAGTTGAGAGGTCTCAGCCATTCCGCGTTGTTCACCGAGATAGCCTTGCCCGGTTCGGGAGTCTTGTTCTCCTTTCCAGGTGAATATACTCCGTTGTTTCCGGTATACTGCCACTCGTCGTCAAAGTCCAGATATCTGTCAAAGAGTTTCTTGAACTGGGCGCAGTTGTAATCGATGGTCTCCGTGGTCATCATCTGGCGCATGTCGGTCCTGCCGGAGGGGTCTCCCACCATTCCTGTGCCGCCGCCGATGAGAACTACCGGAGTGTGGCCGAATTTCTGCATGTACATCATTATGATGACCTGCATGAAATGCCCTACGTGAAGACAGTCTGCAGTCGGGTCGAATCCTATATAGAATCTGACCTTCTCATTGCCCAGCATGTCTCTCATGGCAGCTTCATCCGTGCACTGTTCGATAAATCCTCTTTCTTTCAGTACATCAAATACATTCGTATGTTTGCTTACATCATCTCTAATAAAATCTTTCACTGTGATAACCTTTCTTATTTCAGTTTCTCATCCAGAGTTGCCAGTTCTTCCTTCAGTTTATCAGGAAGCTTGTCTCCGAATTTTCCGTAGAATTCGTGAACGCCGGCTGCCTCTTCGCGCCAGAGATCCTTGTCGATAGCAACAAGGCCTGCCAGAGTATCAGTATCAAGGTCTGTTCCTTCCAGATCGATATCTTCCGGCTTTGGCACGTAACCGATTTCAACTTCATCCGCGTCTACCTTGTCTTCGCATCTCTTGAGGATCCACTCCAGAACTCTCAAGTTGTCTCCGAATCCCGGCCAGATGAAATCGCCGTTCTCGTCTGTCCTGAACCAGTTTACGTTGAATATCTTAGGAGGATTGGACATCTTCTTGCCCATATCCATCCAGTGCTGCCAGTAGTCGCCCATGTGATATCCGCAGAACGGAAGCATAGCCATCGGGTCTCTTCTTACTACGCCGACTTCACCGGTCGCAGCCGCGGTAGTCTCGGATCCCATTACGGAACCTACGAATACGCCGTGATCCCAGTCTCTCGACTGATAAACCAGCGGAGCGGTCTTGGCACGTCTGCCGCCGAATATGATAGCGGAGATAGGAACTCCCTTTGGATTTTCAAATTCACTTGAGATGCACGGGCAGTTCTTTGCCGGCGCTGTGAATCTGGAGTTTGGATGAGCGCCCTTTTCGGTACTTTCAGGCGGCCATATCTCGCCCTTCCAGTCTTCGGCGTTCATCGGACGTTCGTCTGTCATCTTCTCCCACCATACCGTGTTGTCGTCAAGATTTCTTACAACGTTGGTGAATATGGTGTTTTTGCTTGTGGATGCCAGCGCGTTCGGATTTGATTTGTTGTTGGTTCCCGGAGCTACTCCGAAGAAACCGTTCTCCGGATTGACTGCCCAGAGTCTTCCGTCTTCGCCTATCCTCAGCCATGCGATGTCATCGCCTACGCAGTATACTTTCCATCCTGCCTTCCTGTATTTCTCCGGAGGTATGAGCATAGCCAGATTTGTCTTGCCGCAGGCAGATGGGAACGCGCCTGTTACATAGCGTACGTTGCCTTCAGGATCCTCGATGCCTAAGATAAGCATGTGCTCTGCCATCCAGCCTTCCTGGTGGCCGAGGTGGGAAGCGATCCTGAGCGCCAGGCATTTCTTGCCCAGAAGCACGTTGCCGCCATATCCTGAGTTGACTGAAATAATGGTGTTGTCCTCAGGGAAGTGTGAGATATATCTCTTTTCAGGGTCCAGCTTGTCTTTGCAGTGGAGGCCCTTAGTGTAGTCCGGTGAATCTCCCAGAGCTTCAAGGACTTTGTTTCCTACTCTGGTCATGATCGCCATGGAAAGAACTACGTAGATAGAGTCTGTGACTTCAATACCGATCTTTGCGAACGGTGAATCTACAGTGCCCATTGAGAACGGGATAACGTACATGGTCCTGCCCTTCATGGAGCCGTCTGCGATGCTGTAAAGCAGATCGTACATTTCCTTCGGGTCCATCCAGTTGTTGGTCGGGCCTGCGTCTTCTTCTTTCCTTGAGCAGATGAAAGTTCTTCCTTCTACTCTGGCTACGTCCTGTCTGTCACTTCTGTGGAGATAACATCCCGGAAGTTTCTCCTCGTTGAGTTTGATCATCTCTCCTGTGGAGCATCCTTCTTTCCGAAGATCTTCCAGCTGTGATTCCTCTCCTGTTATCCACATCACTTCATCAGGCTTGGTGAGTTTTGTAACTTCATCGATCCACGCTAAAAGGTGTGGGTTTTTTGTTGGTGCCATTTTCTTCCTCCGTAAAAATTTTTGTTTTAAAATAAATCTTCATTACCCGCACGCCGGAAAAGCCTGTCTTCCGCGCATTGCCTGCGCATAAACTCCAACTACCTGCGCGCATATATACTTCAAGGCGCTATTTGGTGCCGTAAAGTCGGTCTCCTGCGTCTCCGAGGCCCGGAACGATGTACGCGTTCTCGTTCAGGTTTTCATCCTTGGCAGCTATAAATATGTCTACGTCCGGATGATCGCTGTGAAGTCTTTCGATTCCTTCCGGCGCAGCTATGAGGCACATGAATCTTATCTTCTTGCCACCTCTCTGTTTTATGAAATTGATTGCGGCGGACGCGCTTCCGCCGGTTGCGAGCATCGGGTCTAAAACGATGATCTCTCTGTTCTCTATGTCACTGGGGAGCTTGCAGTAATACTCTACCGGTTCGTGAGTGTCTTCGTTTCTGTAGAGACCTATATGGCCTACTCTCGCGCTCGGTATCATGGAAATCATTCCGTCTACCATTCCCAGACCTGCTCTCAGTATGGGCACTATGGCAAGTTTGCTTCCCTTCAGCATCTTCGCTTTGGTTCCGCAGATAGGTGTTTCTATGTCTACTTCCTCAAGTTCCAGCTCTCTTGTTGCCTCAAAACACATGAGCATGGCGATCTCTTTCACCAGTTCCCTGAAATCCTTGGTGCTGGTGTTCTTGTCTCTCAGGATCGCAGTCTTGTGCTGGATCAGCGGATGATCAAATACATATACGTTTGCCATTTTGTTTTCGCGAAAAACCTGTTTTCGCATCCTCCTTCCCGCGTTTTCATTACCAAATCTGTTTATGCCCTTTCCGGTCTGGATACCGGACCTGAGGGCTGCCGGATCACATCCCTGCCAGATCACCTGGCTCAGGATCACATGGCGTCCAGCATATCTGTACGTCTCTTGTGGCGGCCGCCTTCGAATTCGGTGTCAAGCCACGTGTCGACTATTTTCAGCGCTGTTTCGTCATCGAGGATCCTGCCTCCCATTGAGATCATGTTGGCGTTGTTGTGCTTTGACGCCATCTCCGCCATTTCCTCGTTCACGCACAGTGCGCATCTTATTCCTTTTACTTTGTTTGCCGCGATGGAGATCCCTATACCTGTGCCGCAACAGACTATTCCTTTGTCCGCCTTGCCTGAGGCAACCTCTTCCGCGCATTTCTTACCGAATTCCGGGTAGTCTACCGAATCTTCGTTGTAGGTTCCCATATCGGCAACTTCTATTCCCTTTTCAAGAAGGTGATCCTTTACCACATTCTTGAGAGCGAATCCGCCGTGGTCGCTTGCTACTGCTATGATCATTTTTTTCTCCTGCCTTCCTGCGCGCCGTCCGCGCCTCATGGGCGCTGAAGCCGCAAGGTCACACTTTGACTATGTTGTATCCTGCTGATTTGAGCATCCTGTTCATGACCGCGAATCCAACTCCGTCCTTGTCGCTTAAAGCGCCGGCCAGGATAAGGTCGACACCTTCCTTGTCGAGGTCTCTGAGTCTCGCGAAAAAGTCATGGGCTGCTTCAATAAAAGCCTGTTCCTCGAAAAGCAGCACTCCCACGTTGGAGCCCAGCTTTTCATTAAGATCCTTAAGTCTTGCGATCTCTCTCTTAACGTTATCCCGCGCGCCTTCTACAATGAGCATGTCCGCCTTTGGCGCGTAGTGCTTGTATTTCATGCCGGGGGCCTTTGGTATCACTTCGTCCGCCTTACGACCTTCGGCTATTTCTCTCATTTCCTCCGCTGTCCTCATGGCAGCAGGATCTATCTCGACCTTCTTCCCTATGGCTGCTTCAGGATCATGGGCGTATCGCCTGTTACGTCCAGCACCGTTGATTCTATGCCTACCCTGCAGGGTTCGCCCTTCAGTATCACATCGACTTTGCCGTTAAGGTCTTCAACTACGTGTTCAAAGGTAGTCGGACTGGGTCTTCCCGAAAGGTTGGCGCTGGGTGCCGCGACCGGAACTCCCGCCAGATTGATCAGTTTTCTTGCTGTCTCGTTGTCGGGGAGTCTTACCGCTACGGTATCAAGTCCGCCGGTGGTCGTCTTTGGGATTTCATCCCGCTTCTTTACCACGATGGTAAGAGGGCCGGGCCAGAAATTATCTATAAGTGAAACTATGGTCGGACTGAGCATCCTCGTAGTCTGTCCAATGTCGCTGGCGCGGCTGATATGGACTATCATAGGATTGTCCGACGGTCTTCCCTTTGCTTCGTATACGCGCTTTACAGCGTCCTCATTCAGAGCGTCTGCCCCGAGACCGTATACGGTTTCTGTAGGAAACGCCACCAGTCCGCCGTCTGCCAGTATCTTCGCTGCCTTTGCTATATTTTCATCTGTCGGATCCAGAATAAGTGTTTCCATTAGAACTCCTTCATCTTCTCGGCCTGGTCGCTGGTAATGAGTCCGTCTATAACTTCGTCTATTTCGCCGTCGAGGAAATAGTCCAGTTTGTACAGGGTCATGCCGATCCTGTGGTCTGTGATCCTTCCCTGGGGGAAGTTGTATGTTCTGATACGTTCACTTCTGTCGCCTGTACCCACCTGGCTCTTTCTTTCGGCTGAGATCTCATCCTGCTGTTCTCTCAGTTTCAGATCGTAGAGTCTTGCTCTGAGTACCTTGAAGGCTTTGTCCTTGTTCTTGATCTGTGATTTTTCGTCCTGACACGTTACAACAAGACCTGTTGGCTCGTGTGTCAGTCTTACAGCCGAGTCGGTGGTGTTCACGCACTGGCCGCCGTTTCCGGAAGCGCGGTAAACGTCTACTCTTACGTCGTTAGGATCCAGATCCACTTCAACGTCGTCTATTTCCGGGAGCACGGCAACTGTGGCTGCCGAAGTGTGGATCCTTCCGCTGGATTCAGTTTCGGGAACTCTCTGCACCCTGTGTGCTCCGCTTTCGTATTTGAGTCTGGAATATGCTCCCTTACCTTTGATGAGCACTACCGCCTCCTTGACGCCGCCGATGCCTGTCTCGTTCATTTCCATGATCTCGGTCTTCCAGCCTTTACGTTCCGCGTAGCGGGTATACATCCTGAGAAGATCCGCGCCAAAGAGAGCCGCTTCCTCACCGCCGGTGCCGGCTCTTATTTCAAGTATTACGTTCTTATCGTCATTGGGGTCTTTCGGAAGAAGGAGAACTTTGAGTTCCTCTTCGAGAGCCGGGATCTTTTCTTCCAGTTCAGAAAGTTCCATCTTGGCCAGTTCTTTCATCTCTTCATCCTGGCCGCTTTCGTTGAGCATTTCCTTCGCTTCTTCTATCCCGGTCTTTACTTTCTTGTATTCTTCATATTTCTTGACGATGGGTTCCAGTTCACCCATCTCTTTTACATGCTTCTGCCAGACCGCCTGGTTATTGATAACTTCAGGGTCTGACACCTTCTGTGAAAGCTCCGCGTATTTATCTGTTATAAAGTCTAATTTATCGAACATTTTTCTCTCCGGTTTGATAGTTTTCACCCTTATATCAGGGCCTTTTTCGTCAATGTAATTCTAACATATCCGGGCCCATAAAAAAACCGAAAGTCCAAAGTAATTTTCGAACTTCCGGGTCTTTTTAAGATACAACTTTCTTTACTAGTCAAGGTTGTACTTGTTCTTGAATTTCTCAACGCGTCCGCCGCGATTGATGAACTTCTGCTGTCCTGTAAAGAATGGATGGCACTCTGAGCACACGTCTAATCTGATCTCTTCTTCAGTAGACCGTGTAACGAATGTGTTACCGCATGCGCAAGTTACTTTACATTCCTTATATTCAGGATGGATTCCTTCCTTCATGCTTTTCACCTCTTTCCTGCTCAGGCTGTGCCTTTGCATAATTTACTGCCCCTCCATGTCCGATCAACACTTTGAGGACAGCTTGTATAATATATCACACGGAATGTTGATATGCAAGGTTTTTTTGCGTGTTTTTCACTCCTGCCGCAACGCAAATTCCGGAATCGTTGCAATGGTACTGATAAATCCTCTTATAGAAAAAAGTCAGTATCATTTCAAGGCTT
>JAUMVF010000115.1:3865-4497 GCA_030530305.1 Bacillota bacterium | reverse complement strand
AGCCTGATCCTGTTCAAAAGCCTGCTCCTGCGCCACAGCTTCCTTTATGGCATCATCAACAGGTTTCATAAGGTCTCCCATATATACTACCGAGATTACCATCATGATTCCCGCAGCGATAAGGTAGATACCTGAGAATATGACGAGCATGTTCACCACCTGTACCGCGGCGTATATCATCAGAAGTCCGAACAGTATATGTATTACTCCCGAAAGAATGGTAAGGCCCCTCGGAAGCCCCATCTTGCGGCGCTCATTGGCCACGATGAATCTGTCGACACCTGCCGCAAAAGCAACTATACCTATGATTACTCCCACGAAGGATATTGCCACCTTGCCGTTTATCAGCAGATAGGCTCCTATACAGATCATGATCCCGCTGAGGATCACGCGCCCGGTCTTGTGCGTCACTACGTCCGCAGGCGAATGTGAAAGTGCCTGCAGCAGTCTGGCTATGCCTATGAACAATATACCCAGTCCGACCAGCATGCCCATGATCTCGGTAACCTGCTCGCTAAAAACGATGAACACTACGCCCAGGGCAAGCAGTATCACGCCTCCGAAAATACCTAAAGATTTGAATTTACCCATCTTCTATCTTTCCTCCCGGATCATTCTTCAAATTCAAGATC
>JAUMVF010000115.1:0-3855 GCA_030530305.1 Bacillota bacterium | reverse complement strand
ATTCGCTGCTCCTGTCTATGAATTTTTTTATTATGAAATATGATAATGTCAGATCTACAGCATAAGATGCCACATGGACCGCCGTTACGAATCTCACATGTTTCTTGAACGTCCAGTTCTGGAATGGTTTTTTCATCTTCCTTCCCTCCTTCGGCATATCTTTTACTTGTGTTCATTTTACAACAAAGGGGAAGAAAAATAAAGCAGGGGAAAACGCCGGCTCTCTGTCCGCTCCCGCGCCTTGAACCATACGGTCCTCCTCTGCTTTGACCATGATGGGCTATTCCTGTCTGCTCCGGTGGTCTGCGGCGATGATACATACAGAAGGCACCAGAAAACCTATGATTCCTCCCATAACAAACATTTCATCCGCAGCTCCCAATATCCAGCAGAATATCATCGCGCCCGCAAAAGCCGACGCAAATGACAGCATAAGTATCAACAAAACAAATACTGAAGTTTTCATTTTTTCCTACTTTCTGGCACGTACAAATGCCTCATCTCCGTATTTCGTACTTATATACGGGTGGAATGATATTGACGCCCCGGCGCTGAAAGAAACTGACGGGCTCAGTTCAAGAACAGAGTGTCCGTAATTTGACGCCAGTCCTACTACGTTTATCTTTCCGTCCGCCACCCAGTTTGTGGTCAATATGCCGTTTGTACATTTCCATTTGAACCCTGCATTGGGTTTGTACCCCAATCCGACAGGAAACTTTGTATATACTCCGCGGCCTGTATTGTTTGTGCTTATCTTCGCGGTCACTGTTTTCTTCTCAAGCCGCCTGTCTCCCATCTGGTGATAAGTGATCGTCCCTTTAGCAGAATCTTTTACGAATTTATCGCTTGTAGTAACTCCATATATATCCATAAAGGCGCAGATCGGCTGATTTATCCATTTCCATTTTGCCACCGTCTTTACCTTTGTGACCCAGTATTTTTTCCCGCTGTTCCTTGCTTTTACCTTGACTGACCTGAAATCCTGATAGCTGACCCAGTAGGTCACTTTGCCCGTGAGGCTTTTCAGATCACAGTTCTTTATTGTTTTTATCTGAGCTTTCGTATATCCCATTTTTTCAAGATACCTGACGCTTTTGCTCTGCAGGTTCTTCACTATTTCCTGTTCTGTAACAGTACCTTTTTTAATGACGGCAGCCCCGTTGTCCGCTCCCGACACCTGTGTAGTATCAAGAAAACATATAAAGGCCATCATCAAAACAGCAAGCATCAACGAAACCGATAGTCTTACGGCCTTTCCCATTATTTAAACCCCCTTTTCTGTTTATGATCCACGTACAAACAATTCTCTTTTCATCCCGGCCAGAATATCTGCCATATCCGCAGAGCTGTAATTGTAAAGCTGAAGAGACTCCTGAGCTCTTCCGAAGTATCCCTTCATATCTGCGGGAGCTCTTTCCTTCATGATTCTTATGAATGCTCCCGCGTTCACCTTTATGCTGCACATCCTACCGCGCATGGGCACATAAGCAATTCTGACTCTTTCTTTTCTGCGGTCGTAGAAAACCGTCTCCTCATTCAGCGTTATCCTTGAGGGCGGTATGTAATGATTGCCCGTCTCTGCAAGGATCAGAAAAGTCTTTTCCATGATTCCCAGCAATTCCCCTGCGTCCAGATTCCTGATCCGGCCTATAGGGCAGAATCCTGTACAGTCATAAGTCACCTGTTCTTTCTTGCCGCAGCTTACAAACCCCATAGGAAGCAGGTGTCTGCAAAGGCCTGCGGTCAGTATGTCTTTCTCATATTCCCTGATCCTGCCCTTATCCAGTAAGAGTTTCATATCTCCATCCATACCTCTATTCTCCTCCACACTTTGAACATGGTGTGTATCCCTCTTTTTCCGCTTCTTCTCTACTCATTTCAACCGTATACCTGTCAACCGATTTGCAGTCGCCCCGGTGATAGGTTTCACCGTAACTGAAGAAGCAGTATACTACGCTGCCTTCATGCAGTTCCCCGGAATCACAGAGGCTGCAGGGTGAAAACTTTGACCTGATTCCTTCAGTAAGTATTACTTCCCTGGCATGAGCTTTAACATAAGTGCAGTTTTCCCCATGATATCTTTCTCCGGATTCCGGGAACACCCACACTGTTCCTCCGCCATCCTGCTCCATTTCTGAAAAAGGCATGCCGCCGTTTGCGCTTCGCGCTCCCGCAAAACCTCTGGTGAGCCATCGCTGTTTAACATCCACTCCGTCGCGAAAGGCAAGGGGCAGATCTATATTCACTCTGTAGCTGATCTGAAGATTTATCAGATTGTTATTTTCACCGTCCGGGTAAAGATATCTGTATTTTTCTATCTTAAGATGGGAAACTGCCGGATTCTCATCTTCAACTCTGGAGATGATTCCGCTCCTGTCTCCGATAGATGTTTTCTCAACGTATGCTTTTGAGGCCGAATACGTGACCTGATCCACCGCCCCATGATTAACGTTCTCCCATACTCCGATGATCTTTACCATATATCCCAAGGTGAGTACAGCAAGAATGAATATGGGCAGAAAAATCGCCGCTTCAACCGCATAAGCACCCCGCTCATTACCCGGTATTCTCTTCCTGCCAGTATCAATAGACATGATCATATGAAAACCTGTTACCATTTATTTCAGCCTCCAGCCTGAAACCGCAATTGTATTCTCTTATGAGAAAATCCCTGTTGTGATTGCCTTTCATATTGATCTGGATAAGGTCCATGATCCTAGCCAGTTTCACCTTCCTTTCAGTGAAACTCAGAATGAATCTGAGATAGTCTTCATAATCCTGTCCTTTTGAATTTCCTGTATCGATATATCCTGAAACAGTTCCCTTCCAGGCTGATTCCAGATCCACGGCCCAGGCCATGTGATCCTTAAGGACCGGTACTTTCTTTCCGTGCTCCAGCAAAGCCATGTCGTTTTTAGCTTCCGCGTAAGACCACGCGGCTATTATGGCAGCCTCCAGGATCAGTCCTCCCGGTCCAGGTGAAAGAAGCTGTGCAAGGGCTGTGACTTCCCCTCTCATCTTCTCATCCTTCAGAATAGATATCGCGTTTGCCGTTGTTCTTGCAGTTACGATAATGTGCGATACCTGCTTCCTGTTAGTCTCATCACTGAGGCTCCCTTCGATGACATACTCCACTTCATTTCTGAAAAAAGTCTCATGTTCAGGTCTGTCATCAAGAAGGTTCTTAAAATACGCAAGTATATACTCATTGGTTAAAGCTGTATCCATGCCATTTTTGATAATATCAGTTATGGAACCTATATTTTCAGCTATCATATCCAGCCTGTCAGTAAAATCAGTCTGCCCGAATCCATATACCCTGGAAGGCAGGCTGTCTGCCACGGACCTGTTGCGCAATACACGGTCTTCCTTCTTTACAATGGTTTCATGGCTGGGATCATCCTTCCCCTTAAGCTTTTCAATTATTCCTTTTGCCGCAGCGAACTTCATATGATCAGTTATCTCTTTCTCAAATACATTGCAGTCCAGCAGTGAATATTCACCCGGATAAGCACTTATCGTCCCGATCCTCACATATTTGTTATCTGCGGCGGAATACCTGACATACTTTTCTATTTTGTCTTCGATCTGTCCTTTATGTCCATAAAACGCAAAAATCCCATAATCCTTTTTCAGATCCAAATCGAACTCTCCAAGAACAGCTCTCGAAGACATATTCAGTAGACTGTCACTGTAACTCCTCACAGCAGAATCTGCTGTCACGTAAATAAAGGCAACCACAAGCATTACCATGGTCCCCAGTATCGATACCAGGAACACCGACGCGCTTCCTCTACAGTCATTCATTAATCTCTTCATCAATGATATCCGCTCCCCGGATCAGTTCTTTTTCCC
>JAUMVF010000012.1 GCA_030530305.1 Bacillota bacterium | reverse complement strand
CGCCATCATAGAACGGCCAGTCACCTTCCTCACCACCACCGATACCGGCTGCATCGTCTTTACCTGTAGCTGTGACCGTGCCGCCGCTGATGTTTATGGTCGCCCCTGAAGCATTGGCCATATATCCGGAACCTATACCGGCAGAATGGGCGCCGCCTTCCGCGGTCACCTCGCCGCCCCGGATGGTGATTGAAGAATACAGACTTCCGGTCGCGCCTGAGCCTATTCCGGTACCGCCGTTTCCAGCATTATTCAGACTTGATGACGCTGATACCGTACCGCCGCTGATGGTGATACTGCCGTAGCAGTCACAGCCATATCCGCTGCCGATGCCTGCAGCACCGCCGCCGCCGATAGCAATTACTCTGCCGCCGCCGATCTCTACCGATCCGTAATAATCTTTAGAATGAGATCCGCCGATCCCGGCCGCTCCATAGCCACCCTGTGCGGTTACAGTTACGTTACTGGCGGTGTTTTTACATATGATGACGGAACCTCCGGTGTCTTTTCCCGCGGCGCCTATACCGGCGTTACCGGAATCCGCTTTATCTATCAGTGCCCCGGTACCTTCGATCCTAAGTTTGGCGCCATCAGGTACGTGGATACCATGTTCCGCGGTAAGCTTCGCGCCTTTCATGAATGTGAGACGGACCGATCCGTTTACCTCTACGGGACTGTCTATCGTCACATCGCTTCCCACGATATATTCGAGACCGTTATTCCACTGTGTCGTACCGCTGTCTACAGCGACAGGCGCCGCCGCGTCTGCTTCGACTGCAGATAAAGCGAACATCGCTACCGCAAACAGCAACGCGATCAACAGTTTATGTATCCTGCCTGTTCTTTCCATCTTGTTTTCTCCCTTATGCTATTTTACTCTTACCGGTATCGTCTTTACCACGCCGTTCTGCGCGTAAACATATACTTTGCATGAACCCTTCTTCTTCGCGGTTAATCTGCCTTTCGCCGAAACGGCTGCCACTTTCGGATTCGTTGATTCATAGCGGACCGCCACATGCTTTTTGAATTTCAGTTTCTTTGACTGAAGGACAAGGGATGGTTTTATGCTGAGACTCTTTCCCACTTTAAGATTCTTCGCTTTAGTCAGAACCGCTTTCTTAACTGTCACCTTTTTATGATTTCCGACTTTTCCTCCCTTAGTCGCGGCATGGACGATTCTGGATGAAGAAATCACATTGTTCTTCTTGTTCAGCGCAACGATCATGAACTTGTAATACTTGCCCTTCTTAAGCTTTTTGACAGCCTTCTTTACGGTAATGGAAGTTCCCGTTACAGTTCTGAGCTTTTTCATCTTGTTCTTCGGGCCGCATGTATTGCCAAAGAGCACGTATTTCTTTGCTCCGGAAGGTTTCTTCCAGACAAGCTTTATACTGTTCTTCGTCTGCTTAGTGGATTTCAGCAGCAGAGGAGCGACCTTTGCTCCCTTGGGATCTTTCTCAGACGCCCTCTTCGTGATGGCTTTTTCGGCAGCCTCAATTGCTGCGCCTTTTCCGAACGCAGTACCGTCCTCGCCCATCTGTGTCGTACGGGATTTCCAGTGGGCGTATACCTTCTTCACTGAACTCAGATCGGTGCTTCCGGTAACTTTCTTACCGGCTGATGCTTTCGTGAACCAGCCCAGGAAGTTGTATCCCTTTCTGGTCGGCGTTGGAAGCGCGCCGGCCTTGCTGCCTTCGACAGTCATTATGGTATTGGTGGATACCGTACCGCCTGCAGGAGCAAGCGTAACTGTATGGAATCCCCAGTTGGAATCCGCCTTTATATTGACGTCTGTGGTGAGTGATCTCTGCAGTTCTGCGAACATGCCGGTAAGATCTTTCATAGGTACTTCCTTGAACGGATTGGTGCCCATATCGCCCAGCATTTTGACGAACCTGATCAGCATAACAGGTGTTTTCATATATTCACCCATGCCCGCTCCCAGCGCATTCAGGGTAGGATTTTCCTTTTCACTTCCTGCATCAACACTGATGGCGGTCTTCCCGTCTCCGGGGCTCATATCTGTGTCAAGTATATCAAAGATCTGCGGGTATCTGTCTTCATCGGTGATCTCATAAGCAGTATCCATGATAGTATTCAGGAGATCCTCTTCAAAGGCTTCGCTTTTGATCAGCTCGTTCCAGTTCTTCCTCTTGGAATTCAGAGTCGATGATGATTCGTCTCCGTATATGGACGGCACGGCGCTTTCTTCATCACCTCTGGCGAATGCCTGCAGAGCGTCTCTGGCGATAAACAATGGTGAAGTCTCTTCATCACCTTCTGTTATCGGTTTCGTGAGAACCGGAACTACTTTCTCTTCTATGGCTCTTGACGCCTCCATTTCAATGGCTGTTCTTCTGTAGTTGTTTTCCCAGTCACCGCTTTCGCCATTTATGTATACGTTTGCTTTTCCAATTGCGGCATTTATACCTTTTGCCATCCCTGACAGGTCCACGATGATCATTCCCTTTTCGGTTTTTTTCACAGTAGGTCCTTCATATCCTCCAATCTCAAACAGCTGGGCCTTCAGCGCTTCAGGGAATATGGGGTACATGTATATCCTCCATACACCGTTATTTCTGCTGATGCTTACATACTGCCTGCCATCCGGTCCCGGTTCACTCTTTTCTTCCAGTTCCGCAAGTTTGAGCTTTATTTCTTCCGGTATTATATCTTCATCCAGAACGACCTCATTGAGTTCTTTAGTGGTGTAAGTAAGCTCGACATTGTAGTATTTCACATTGGCTGTAGTTTTCTTTTTATTAAGGTTGATCTTTAACTCTGTATCTGCTCCGAACAATTCGAACTTTTCGTCGACCGGTTCGGTCGCGTCCATGAGTTTTGCGATTTCTTCTTTACCATACTGTCCTACTGACTTCCCGGCAGGCACCTCAAGCTTATCCTTAAGATATCCCGAAAAGCCGCCTTCATGACTCTTTATCTCAAACAGCTGCTCTCTTAAGAGGAACTGCGCCATATTGGGAAGAGCCTCTTCAGGGAGTCCGGTCTTGACGAAGCTGTATTCCTGAAGATCGTTATAATCCTTCCCGTTGTACGTCAGATCCAGTCCCTCGACCTGCTCCATAAAGTGGGACTCTACATCAAAGCTGTAACTGGGCCGTGATCCGCTCCTGTCGATCTTTATGGTGAGTGTTCTCCACGCGCACGGATATGCGCAGAGCGCCGATGTCTGAATATCGTAAATGGTATTTCCCGCCTTAGTCGTGTACTGTGAAATATCATTTGCGTGCGAATGTCCCGTGAGCACCGCGCTTACGCCTGCGTCAGCAAGCCCGCCTGCTATCTTTTCCCAGTTCGGCACAAGATATTCACTGAAGAACATGGCTGAAGCTTTATTTTTGACTCCATGATGCGGGATAAGGCTGTGATGGCACATAGCCAGCACCAGGTTGCCTTTCTTCTTTGCAGCCTGCGCCTGTTTCTTCGCCCATGTGAGCAGGCCGTCTGAAACAGCGCCTGCTGTCTTCTGGGCTTTATCATATTCTGCGCTGGCAGCTCCGCTGTACTGGGCTGTATCCAGTGCGATCAGTGTGACCCCTTCCCGGATCTCTGTCGCATATGAAAGACCGCCGTAATTTTTGACTGCAGTTCCTGTTTTAGCCTCAGCGTTGTAGTAACGGACGTTATTGCCGTATCCCAGACTCTTGTATACTTCTTTGAAGCCCGAAGCCTGAGTCCTCCCCGCCTCACTGACTTTATCTCCGGAAAAATCCGCGCCGTAAGACATGTTGATATCATGGTTTCCGTTCACGACATAAATGTCTGATCCATATTCCGTCTCTGCCCGGACCAGCTTGGCAGCAAGGGCGTTTTCGTTATCCAGCTCACCGTTACTGCAAAGGTCTCCGCAGACCAGCATTGCGTCCGGATTTGTTTCCCCCGCGTCTTCCAGAGCCTGGCTGAGAATCAGGTCTATTTCGCTCATCATACGGTTCTCGGCCTTTTCCGCGTTCTGAAAGTCCTCTGTTGCCGCTCCGCTGCGGTTTTCGTCTGAAACATAGTGTATGTCAGACAGGATCGCTATGTTCAGAGTCTCTGTAGCAGATGTTTTTTCAGCTGCGTTCACCCCGGCAGATGTCGCCGGTATCATGGTTACTGTAAGCGCCACTGACAGAACAGCTGTAAGTATACAATTGATCAGTTTCCCTCTTGCAAATTGTCTCATTGGATATCTTCCTCCCGATCTGTTGATTAAACGTTCACATTTATCCGGGTGATCGTCATATCTTGATCGTCACTGTCACTTTCTTCGTGTACCGGGCATAGCTTGCGTTTCCGGAGCATTTCACCGTTACCTTAAGCTTGTATGTGCCCTTCTTCAGCCCCTTCTTTACAGTGATCTTTCCGGTTTTCTTTGCTATGACAAATTTCCCTTTAAGGTTCTTCCTGTACTTTTTGAGCTGTTTTTTAGTCATCCTGACGCTTTTTGCTTTCTTGTATGTGACAGCGCCTTTGACATATGTTACTGTACCTTTTCCCTTGCTCAGGGAGATCGCTTTGGTTCTCTTGATCTTCTGAGCTTTTTTCTTTAGTTTCTTGGCGCTTACTTTAACAGTCTTGCCCTTTATGACTGTGCCTGCTTTAGCTATCGCCTTTGTCTTCTTTTCACCGCAGACAGTACATGTATATGTCTTCACACCGTTCTTCTTAACAGTCGCTTTCTTAGTCACCTTTCCTTTGTTCCATACATGACCTTTAGCCTTCTCTCCGGGGAATTCCTTTTTCTGAACAGCAAAGCCGTCTTTGTCGAACCCTGCCTTGTATACGGTCTTGCCTGCTTCAGTACACGTCGGGGCGATCTCTGAGATCCTTACGTCAGCTTCCTCGGTTTCCACCGTTCCGTCATGCACGCAGGAATGGGTGGCTGTCACCTTGCTGTTATCCTGGCTCCATGTGTATGTGGCATCGCCGTATACATGCGCGTTGGGATCCGGGACAAGCTTATGCTTTTCTTTCGTTGCCCCGCAGTCCCGGCATGTGTATATCGTTTTTCCTTCATCCTTGCATGTAGGTCTGATAAACTGGCCGTCGTCCCAGTTGTGGGAACCCATTTCATCGGTATGCCCGCCGTTGGCGCAGACTCTCTTATGAGAAAGTTCATCCACTGCCTCCCAGTCTGACCAGTCATGACCAAGAGCGCTGCCTTCTATTACGGTTTCTCTGCTTAATACTTTGCCACAGCCTTCTCTGTCGCAGCGGATAACCGATTCGTACTGTTTCGGTTTGAAACACGTGGCTTCGACTACGTTTTCTTTGACTTCTTTTCCCAGATGATGACCCAGCTGGATTATCACTACATCATCCGGATAAAGCTCCTCATTTCCTTCTGCATCGGCAAAACAATGTTCGCATTCGGTACATTTCCAGTATTCGATGTTGCCCGGTTCTGTACATGTAGGCTCTTTCGCTTCAACTTTTTCGATATCGTGTTGATGGTTTCCGGCAGGGATGATACGTGTCTGAACATGATCTTCATCATTTTCACATACGCGCCGCATCTCACCGTCTTCTGTATCTGTAGCTTCCTTCGTCACTTCCCACTGGCCCCATTTATGTCCAAGAGCAGCTAATCCACGGGTGAAAACGTTGATTTGCGCACCGCAGTCAAGGCAGCGTGTGACGATTATCTGTCTGAGCGGACTTGTGCAGGACCGCTCAGATATTGTATGCATGTCCGTATATGGCTCCCCGTGTCTGTCCGCGTTTATAGGGATCACTGTATCGTCTTCTGTGATTTCGACGTCTCCGTTTTCATCAGAAAACAGCTTGCCGCAGGCATATCCTCCCCGGTCACATTTCCAGTATTCAGTATTTCCTTCTTTTGAGCAGGTAGCGTCTGTACTGTCTACCTTGGTCATCCTGTGCTCATGATATACGAGTACGTGGCAGGAAA
Organism: Bacillota bacterium; assembly: GCA_030530305.1. Lineage (GTDB taxonomy): Bacteria > Bacillota > Clostridia > Peptostreptococcales > Anaerovoracaceae > RGIG7111. The sequence goes on along the minus strand of JAUMVF010000012.1, from coordinate 20,497 downwards.
CCGAAATACCACCGCCGGCTGCCGTAGCTGTGATCCTTGTCTCGCCCAGACCGGTAGCTTCCACATTTCCTTCAGAATCTACTGTAGCCACATCTTCATCGTCGCTCTCCCAGGTGATTTCCCTGTCCATCGCATCGATGGGTACTACTTCTGCCTTGAGTTTCTCTGATCCGTCCTGGGTAAGATTCAATCTCGTTTTGTTTATCCTGATGTCCGATACCAGAATAGGCACGAACTCAGCATTTACCGTAACAGCTGCTTCCGGCATGGTGAAACTGTAATTGCCGTCTTCATCTATGACCGGCACATTGTTTCCATCTGCGTCCGTCACGATGAAATCGTTGAGCTTGTAATGGGCTGCGGGTTTTGCCGTGAGAGCTACAGAATCACCCGGTCTTGCATATGATAATAATTCTCCGATGGTGCCGTTTTCTACGTCCTCTGCGGCTGCTATGACATAAGGCGTGCGTTCATCCTCGACCCGGTAAGCGTAATCGTCATATTCCCAGTCGATCCAGTCGGTCTGATCCGCTTTGTTTTCTGCCTTATATCCTGCTCCGATGACCAGATCCGAGAAGGCTACTGCACCCGGGTCCTTCTTGTAGTAGCCGCCGGTTATATTGATTACAGAGTAATTATTATCTATTCCCTCCTGTAATATCGGGTACGTACGCTCCAGATCAAATCTGCCGCCTGAAATCTGAACAAAAACATCTTTATCCGAATCCATAATGACTGCTCTGTTGGCCTTCATGTATCCGCCGTTAATGGTGATCTTTGCGCCTTCCGTACCGGAAAGTATCCATTTTAACTCCTTATCGGACTCATTGATCAGGGAACCTCCGTTTATGATACACTTTCCCTTGGCCACATCGATCAGCCCCTTTATGGCATAATGTTCACCATCCCCGGAACCATCGACTGAACCCAGGAGGTACCCTCCTGTATATTCCTTTTCCTCAAAATATGACTTGTGTCCGGGATCGCTGTCATTTACAGTCAGGCTTCCGCCTCCTTTTACTGAGAAAAGACTGCTGTCTGACTTGAGCACATACCCGTTGAGATCAAGGGTTTTGTTGCCTGTGATCTCCATCGGCTCATCTATCTTCGCGCCTTCATACAGCGTGAGTGTACTGTTATTTTCCCAGTTGGAGACCGCTTCGTCAAGAGTCTGGTACATTGTCATGGAGCCGTCTTTTTTCGTGATTCCTGCCAGTCCCTCTTTTGGCTCAAATGTCACGTCGAGCTTGACATCTTTATCCGGCATGATGAAGCTGCTGTTGCCCTCTTCATCAAAATCAAGGCTGTATACTTCAGAAGCTCCGTCCTCGTTGAAGTACCACATTCCTATGCTCTTTATCTTATAGCCGCTGTCAGCTCTGACTTTGAATTTAACTTCATCTCCTGCCTCAGCATTAGGAGGTATAAAGCTTATTTTTCCGTGTTCAGGCGTATACACCTGTATGCCGTAAGGCTCTGAGAATAAGACTCCGAACTTGAACGGATGCGCCCGGGTCCCGTCACCGTCAAGGATCTGAACGCCCCATGGGATACCCTTGTCTTCTGATATGCAGCTGAAAGTTACAGGCCAGGGTACACTGGCGCCTGCTATCATATAGAAGCGGTACCTGTCGCCGTCGTAATACGCGTGCGGAAGATTATATTCAGCTCTCTTTCCGTTAGGATAGCCGATATACCTTTTTTCTCTTACCGCATAAGCAATGGTGATGCTGGACTCGAACATTTCTTCATCGTCGTCGAATATGGTCGTCCCGATAAAATGCTCTCCGTTATATGTAAAAGTGTCTCCTCTGTCGAGCCGTTCATGTCCCCCGTTCTGCCCGTAGCCTTCGCCGGGTATGATACAGGTACCTACCTTAAAGTACTGTCCTTTCTCAAACGGCTTGTGAGCAGCGCTTGCTTCCGTACTGTCAAAGGCAAGTATCATGATAAGCAATACTGCCGTTGCCAGAACTACCGTAAAGATGTTTTTCGTGATTCTTTCCATGTGGTCTTCTTCCTTCCATCATATGATCATTCATCACCCAAAGCCTTGTATTGCAGGCTGTATCCGCAGGTGACATCTTCAGATTTGTATTGATTGGACGGGATATTATAACACAAAAATACCTCCGCTTTCAAAAAAAACAGGGCATATAAATGCCCTGCAGCACAGCTACCGGTACCTGCCGGACAGGTTCTTACCCGCTGCCTGTTCCGCTAGATTTCCTGAAGCTCGACCCACTTCTCGTAGCAGTCGTCGAGCTTTTCTTTGTTCTCTTCCATCTTCCTGCTTATGGCTGATAGTTTTTCCGGATCTGCGGCGATCTCAGGCTTTTCAAGTTCCGCCGCAAGCTCCGCCGCTTCTTCCTCGAGTTTCTCTATCTCCGCTTCGATACTCTCTTTCTTCCTTCTGAGCCTCCGTTCTTCGGCTTCTTTTTCTTTTCTCAGTTTCCGCTCTTCAGCTGAACTGAGAGCTCCGTCTCCCGCGCCGCCGGATGCTCCGTCGCTGCCGCTGCCGGCTTCGGCATTCGCGGCTGTGCTCCCGGGAGCTTCATCCCTGTTCATCTCTTTCAGATACGCCTTGCCGGAGGCCTGCAGTTTCTGTTTCTTTTCTTCGTAGTAATCGTATTTACCAAGGTACTCGGTGATGCCGTTTCTCCCCAGCTCAAGTATCCTTGTAGGTATCTTATTGAGAAAATATCTGTCATGGGAGACGATGATCATCGCACCGGGAAAATCCATAAGCGCGTCTTCAAAAACTTCTTTGGAGTTGATATCGAGGTGGTTCGTCGGCTCGTCCATTATCAGCACGTTCGCTCCGGAAAGCATGAGCTTCACCAGAGAAAGCCTTGCCTTCTCTCCCCCGCTCAGATCGCTGACCTTAAGGAATACCGTATCATCCGTAAAGAGGAACCTCCCCAGTATGGATCTCATTTCTGTATCAGAATAGAGCCTGAAAGAATCCGTCAGTTCTTCAAGAAGTGTGTTGCTGCCTGTCATTCTTTCCTGGGCCTGGTCGTAATATCCCGGTTCTACATTGTGGCCTTTTTTCAGATAGCCGCTGTCCGGCTTTATCTCTTCCATCAGTATCCGGAGGAGGGTCGTCTTGCCTATGCCGTTGGGGCCGACAATGCATATCCTTTCACCCCGCTTGATATCAAGATCCACATGCTCGAAAAGCTGTTTCCTGTTGGAGCCGTAGCCGAAACCTTTTGAGATGTCTTCAGCGTAGTAAACATCGCCCCCGCTCTTGAAGTTCTCTTTGAAAAAGATCTTCATTTTCTTCTGCATGCTGTCAGGCCGCTCCACACGCTCCATGGCGTCCAGACGTTTCTCCCTTGAAAGAGCCCTCTTGGCGAATTTCTCTGTGCCCCGCTGTTTCATGAGGCGGATCATGTCCTCCTGCCGCCTGATCTCGGCCTGCTGTTTCGAATACTTTCTGAGCTGCTCCTCCCGCAGCTGTCTCTTCTTCTCCGCGTAGGCGGTGTAGCCGCCGTCATATATGTGAAGTCTGTGGTTTTCTATTTCAAATATCCGGTTCACCGTGCTGTCCAGAAAATACCTGTCATGGGAAACGATGATCATGGTCCCCGTGTAGGACTTCAGGTACTGCTCCAGCCATTTCAGCGTTCCTATGTCCAGGTGGTTCGTAGGCTCATCAAGGAAAAGCACGTCCGGCTTTTCGAGGAGCAGACATGCCAGAGCCAGCCTGGTCCTTTCGCCGCCGCTTAATGTATCGATCTTCTTATCGTAGAAACTCTCATCGAAAGCCATGCTCCTGAGGATACCGGTGATCCGGCTTCTGTAGGTGAATCCGCCTCTGTTCCTGTAGGTCTCTCCTATCTGCTGCTGCGTTATCATCAGATCTTCTGCTTCATCGTAGCGGCCCTCTTCACTTAGTCTGCTTACCTGGCTGTTCAACCGTGTTATCTCTTCTTCCATCTCTATCAGATCTGAAAAGATATTGGTCGCTTCTTCGATGACGGTATTTTCCGATCTGAACCTGTCATTCTGCCTCAGATACCCTATGGTAAGGTCTTGCGGCATAAAAAAATCACCTGCGTCAGCGTCCATTTCGCCTGCAAGTATCCTGAGGAGAGTCGTTTTGCCCGCGCCGTTTATTCCGACGATGCCTATACGGTCTCCCTCGCTGACGTGAAAGGATACTCCGTCCAGTATCACGTCATCACCATATGCTTTTGTGATTCCTTTTGCGCTTATTATCATGGTTATGCTTCTTCTATATCAAGTCTGGCGTAGGCGTCCATGTCAAGACCGTCTCCATACCCCTTCATGGCCCTGTTGTATGCGGCGCATCCTATCATTGCCCCGTTGTCTGTGCACAGGATGGGCGAAGGAACGTAAAGTTTTATGCCTTTTTCACCGCACGCCTTTTCCATCATCTCTCTCAAATGTGAATTGGCGGCTACGCCTCCTGCCATTATTATCTTGTCTTCGCCGGCGTCCGCAGCCGCGCCCACCGCCTTGGTAACGATCACGTCAAGGACTGCCTGCTGGAATCCCGCCGCCACGTCTGCCGTATTCACCGGACGTCCTGCCTGTTTTTCTGTATTCATGTAGTTGAGTACAGCTGTCTTGATGCCGCTGAAACTAAAATCCAGACTGCCTTTTTCAAGAAATACTCTCTTGAAAACGACTGCTTCAGGATCTCCTTCTTTTGCAAGTTTATCTATGAGCGGGCCGCCGGGATATCCCAGTCCCAGGACTCTCGCGACCTTGTCAAAAGCTTCTCCTGCCGCGTCGTCCCTGGTGCTCCCCAGCACCCTGTATGAATCATAGTCCTCGACTCTCACGATCTCCGTATGCCCTCCGGACACAACAAGAGCCATGAACGGCGGCTTCAGATCATGGTTTTCCACGTAAGCCGCGCTGATATGCCCCTGTATATGGTGTACGCCAGTGAGAGGCTTTCCCCACGCCAGTGAAAGAGCCTTGGCCGTCGCTATCCCGATGAGAAGCGCTCCCACCAGCCCGGGTCCCTTGGTCACTCCGATAAGATCTATTTCCTCCGGCGTAACATCCGCTTCCGTCATGGCCATGTCGATCACATGGTTGATATTGGTCAGGTGATGTCTGGATGCTATTTCGGGCACCACGCCGCCGAAAGCCTTATGGATATCTATCTGTGAGGAGATGATATTGGACAGCATGGTTCTGCCGTCAGCCATTACGGCAACAGCAGTCTCGTCACAGCTTGATTCAATTGCGAGAGTTATATGCCTTCCGTCTTTCATTTTTCTCTTCTCCACATGATAAGGGCGTCTTCACCGTTATCCTGATAGTACGCTTTCCTGCGTCCTTCACTGTCAAAACCGAATTTCCTGTATAAAGCGATGGCCGCTTCATTGGAAGGTCTGACCTCAAGAGTGAATTCCTTTATGCCTTCCTTCCTTGCGTCATCCATAAGTTTCTTTATTATCTCCGTTCCTATTCCCCGTTTCCTGTATCCGGGATCCACCGCCACATTGTTGATGTGACCTTCCCCGGCCACGCGCCATAACCCCGCGTATCCCGCGGGCTTTCCGTCCACTTCCGCCAGGGCGTAATCCATATCGGGGTTGCCTTCTATTTCACGACGGAATGATTCTTCCGTGTTCGGTCTTGAAAAGCATCTGTTCTCTATTTCCACCATGGCAGGAATGTCGTCAGCGCCTGCGGTCCTCAGGGTAAGGTTTCCCGTCTTTCTCCCCGTGCTCCCGTCTTTCACGGCGCCTGCGGCTTTCTCTGCCTTAAGTCTGTCTTCCAGTTTTTTCTGGGCCTCGGCCTTCCTCATATATTCAGGCTCCAGTTCTTCATAACCAAGGCCGGTCCTTCCGCCGAAGGCTTCCGGATCCTTCTTCATGGCAAGTGCCATACGGGCCACGCCCGACGCCCTCTGGTCTTTAGTACTGAAGCTTACATCGGCTTCTTCTTTCCGCGCCCATTCATCTATCTTTTCGCCGTAGGCCCCTACGCCGTCACCGATGAATCTGTACTTTCCCCCGGAAAGCATGGAAAGAAATTCGTCAAGATCGTATGCTCCCGCAGCAACGATCTCCTTTCCCTCTTTGTATGCTCCGCCGTATATCTGGTTTCTTCTGGCGTTGAAAACAGGACATACCAGTACGTCTTCGCCTGCTTCTTCATCTGCTCCGAAAGCGTGAAGCGTCGGCACGGATATGAGAGGTTTTGAAAGAGCCTGGGCCAACGCTCTTGCCGTGGTAACCCCTATCCTGATCCCTGTAAAGGATCCCGGCCCGGCGGACACCGCGATATCGGAGATTTCATCAAAAGAAGCGCCTTCCATGAGCCGGCTTATCATAGGCGTCAGGCTCTGGAGGTGTTTCAGTTCACCCTCTGATACCAGTTCTTTCACTATTCCTTTTTCATCTATGAGAGCGGCAGAGCAACGGGGCCCTGTAGTCTCTATAGCTAAAATGAACATTTATATATCCTTTCCTCCGGCGCCGCGCCGTATTCGATATGTATCCGCAGGGCGTCCTCCGGGATCAGATCCTCTATCAGGTCGGCCCATTCCACCACGCATACGCCGTCGCCGTAGAAATATTCTTCATATCCGAGTTCGAAGAGTTCATCCTCATCGTTTACTCTGTACACATCAAAATGATACAAAGGCAGTCTTCCGCTTCTGTATTCCTGTATTATCGTGAAAGTAGGGCTGGTGACTGTTTCCGTCACGCCCAGTCCTTCCGCTATATATTTTGTCAGAGCCGTCTTCCCGGTCCCAAGATCTCCGGAAAGAGCTATCAGACTCCCTTTGTCCAGCTTTTCAGCCAGATCCAGAGCAAAGAGACGGGTCTCCTGCTCGCTTGATATCTTCAGTTCTTTCACGAAAGGTATTTTACCACATAATCGCAGTATAAAAAAGAACTCCGGAGCCTGCAGCCCCGGAGTTTTTACATTTTCTTTTTTATCAGTCAAGTACCAGTGACGGCGCTGAATAAGCTCTTCCGCCCAGCTCTTCGTTCAGAGCGTAAAGACCCTTCGGATCGTTTCCGAACAGTTCGAACTTCTTGACCATATCGTCAGCGTTCTTTTCTTCTTCACCCTGCTCTTTTACGAACCAGTCGAGGAACTGCATCGTTCTGTAGTCCTTCACCTTTACTGCTGCTTCGTAGATAGTGTGGATGAGTGATGTTACCAGCTGCTCATGCTTGAAAGCCTCCTTCAGCGGAGTATCGAGTTTTGTCAGCTTTTTGTCCGGTTTATCTATAGCTTCGAGAGTTACCTTTTCACCGTTGTTCTGCAGATACTGGATGAACAGCAGCGCGTGATCTCTCTCTTCCTGAGCCTGGATGTTGTACCAGTTCTGGAATCCGTCGAGTCCCTCATCTGCGTAATAATTCGCAAAATCAAGATAAAGGTACGCTGAATAGAATTCCGCGTTCACCTGCTCGTTCAGAAGCTTTACTACTTTCTTATCTAACATGCTTACTACCTCTCTTTCATGTCGTTTATCATATGTATGCAAATCAACTTTTTCAATGCACACATCTTATACCCTGTTCATTGAAATGATAACAGTATGCGGGCTTTTTTTCAAGCCTGCTCCACCCGTCTTTCACACCCAAAACGGCGGTTGCACGGGCGTTACGGCAGATAATTCAGCGGATTCTGCTTGACGCCGTTATACCTTATTTCAAAGTGGCAGTGCGGACCGGTGGAGTTTCCTGTGGATCCGACCAGCGCTATAACTTCACCTCTTGAGACTTTATCACCCACGCTGCACTTAAGCTGGCAGCTGTGAGCATAAAGGGTCTGATATCCGCCGGAGTGTTCTATTATCACATACTTTCCGTATGAAGACGCGTACTGGTTGTTCTGCGCGACTATGACTGTGCCTCCGCGGGAAGCGTGTATCGGTGTTCCCTTTGGAACAGCGATATCGATAGCTGGATGATAGTCCCCGAATATGGCGCGGTAACCGAAGTAACTGGTTATGCAGGATCTGTCACCGCAAGGCCAGATGAACTTGGTCGCGGTCACTGTGAACTTGCAGTTTATGAGCGTCCTGGTATATCCTCGGGAGTCTGTGGCCCTTACCTTGTAACGGTATGTTCCCTTTTTCAGCTGGTCGAATTTGATCCGCGCATCTACTGATTTGATATAGAAGGTGTTCTTGTCCGGATGTCTGGTCACGTTCATGCCACCCTTCCACTTGCCCTTTGAAGTGCAGATGCCGACACGGACCTTCTCAAGATCGTATTCTGAATGGATCTTTCCCTTCAGGGTAAATGTCTGGGACACTTTCAGCGATTTAGGTTTCGTCGCATTAGATATGGTTATCTTCGAAGGCCCCTTATACAGACCGACCTTGTTCTCATCTGAAAAATCGCTGTAGTAATATTTGCCGTTTATCTTACGGTAGGACCTGATCTTGTACACATACTTCTTGTCCGGATCAAGACCTTTATCTGTATACGACGTAACGGAATTATCTTTTATTACTTCGACCCTGTGGAATTTATTCCCCGAGGATCTGAATATTCCGTATCCGTGAGCGAATTCTTCTTCATCCCACTCCAGTTTAGCTTTTTTATCACTGATCCTGATCGCTTTAGGAAGTCCCACATATCCTGCGCCTGTATAGATATGTACCGGCTCGGACATTTCGCCATACTTTTTCTTACCGATATAGGCTCTTACTTTATAGTAGTAGTGCTGGTCCCTATCAAGTCGGGTGTTGATCGCATGATTCCTCTTGGTTTTAAAGAGACGTTCATATCCCTTATTTTCTTCTGTAGATCTGAAAACAGCGTACTTTGTGGCTTTCTTCATCTTCTTCCACTTAAGGTACACTTTTTTCACAGTGACCATCTTCTTTTTGATGATCACCGCCTGAGGAGCGTCATTGTCATCGTCAGAAGATATCTTTTTCAGATACTTCATAATCACCCATCCGGTCTTTCCGTCATATTTAGTACGACCCCAGCCGTTCTTTATCCTGCTTAAAGTGATCTTCTTTTTATACGGGATAACAGCGAGTTTCTTGTAAGACGTTCCCGGTCCTTTTCTCAGGCAGAGGCCCACATCCGCAGTCACTTTGTACTTTGTGACTTTCGTCTTTTCAGGCTCGCTCGGAGATGTAGTCTGTGACCCGCTTACTCCGCCTGTGGCTGATTTCAGTCTTACCCAGGTCATAGATACCCATCCGGTCCTGTTTTTATAGGATGTGCGTCCCCAGTTCCCTCTGAACTTCTTTATGGTGATCACTTTCTTGTAAGGGATGAGCCTCAGTTTCTTGGAAGAAGTGGATCTTTCCTTTCTGAGACACAGACCAACGTCGGCAGTTACTTTGTACTTTCCGGGCAGGAATTTGCCAATATAACTGGTATACTTCAAAGATACCCAGCCCTTTTTGCCGTCGCAGGATGTATGACCCCATCCTTTTTTGATTTTTGTCACTTTGATCCTTACGCCCTGTTTGATCACGGCGACAGACTTGTGTGACGTTCCCGGTTCCGCACGGAGATTGAGGCCTTCAGATGGAGTAACTTTATAATAACCTTTAGAATAATTGCTGGCTGCCTCAACCACGCTTCCATTGCCGACATCAAAATATGCCATTGGATACCCAATGGCTGTTGTCGCAATTAAGCATAATGCAATAACCAAACCCAATAATTTTTTCATTGTACCTACTTCCTTTGTCTGCAAAAGGCTTGATTTCAAGCTTTTCGCCAAATTGGTATAATACATCGAAAAAATTTTCATTACCAAATATTGCGCTTAATTTGGTATATTTTAACATGCTGATCGAAAAAAATCAACATTTTTATTATTATGTAAAGTCAATCTCGCAAAAAGCCTTAAATCTGCCGGGGAACCATGTGAACGGTTCCCCGCTGTATATTATTTATTCAATACTATTTCTTTTACGGAAGGCACCCACTTGGTCGTCTGGTTCTCAACGACCAGTCTGAGCGGTCCATACTGGTTGTTCTTTTTGTATCCTTCGCTCTTCTTTCCCGGAACGAGAGGCACACCGTTACGGCTGTACGCCAGTATAGCCGGACGTTCTTCATTCATCTGGTATCTGCTGTCGATGTCCTCATAAGCGTTGTTCACAGGCAGGTCCACTTCGTACCCACTGCTGCTTATAACGTTTATGGATCCCGGCCGTTTCAAATCATCCTTCAGATTGTCTTCCACGATCCACTCAAGGAGCACTCCCTGATAATCCGCTTTACCTTCGTCAGCCGCGTAGGAATCCTTGTTGGTATACTGGCCTCCGATCCGTTCAAGCTCTTCAAGAGTATATGTTCTGGATCCGCCTTTAACCGCGCTGCCGGATACCTTCAGCTCATAATCCAGATAATCTTCATACTCTTTGGCGAAGTGATCCCACTGACCGTCTTTTGCGGTCACTTTGATCACCCTGATATCATTCATGTAGTCGCTGCCGTTCTTGAACAGGAAGGATCCCCTCTTGTCCGGCATCGGCTCTTCCAGAGCTGTCTCTACTCCTATCATTATTTCGTAGGATCTTTCCTCGGCTTCGCTGACAGGGATAGTCACTGTTTCGTCCTTGAAGTTGGTGACCTGGATCTCCCCGGCGTCTACGCCTATTCCCATTTCCTTAAGGAGATCGTAGAGACTGACTCCGCTGTATCTTCCGTTGATCACAGCAATATCCTTCATATGCCGCAGGTCATAGACGCTGAAGCAGTCTGTTTCTTTAAGCCCTTCACCGTTTATGGCCAGACGGTCATTATTGTTAGGATTCTTGCCCGTATCATGCTTGTGTTCTTTATATACCTGTATTCTGGTCACACGCTTCGTCGTATATTCTGCCTTATGCCTGCCGTTTGCCGGAAGCAGAGCGTAAATGCGTCCGTACTCAGCCGGCTTTCCGTCTTTACAATATCCCAAGGCAGGTTTTACACAGGTAATCATAAGACCGCCTTTTTCAGTAACATAATCTGAGAAATCCTTGCTCTTGCTCTTAAGGTATTTCAGATCAAGAGTCTCCTGGGTGTTGTCATCGTATGTGAATCTGATCTTGCCCGTCCGGTCAAAGTCGCTCACTTCCTTGTCAAGGAACGTCCACAGATCAGCCGCCTCATAGAAACCGTCTTCACCGTAGTAGTTGCTGGTGAAGGATCCTTCTTTGGATGACTCTGCAAACTTCTTTATATCTTTACATGAATATTCTTCTGTCTTCTCCCTCTTGCCGTCATCATATACTCTGAACTCAAGGGAGTCTTCCTCGATTTCCTTATTGTCATCGAATGCTTTGTTTTCTTTGTCGCCTATTATTATCTTTGTGACGCTCTTAAGACAATGTCCCTCATTTCTGTCCTTTACGTTTTTCTGCCCAATAACAAAGCGCATGGGTCCGCCTACATTATCCGCGCTCTTTACGTATCCTTCTTCCGTTGAGAACTGTCTGTTGACGTTGTTATCCCCGATAGGCCCGATGAGAGGAACATCATCACAGGAATAGGCAAGAATCACCGGAAGGTCATCGCTTGACGCCGTGCCGCTTTCAGCATCCTCAAAGCAGGAATACCTGCCGTCTTCCACCGTGCCTAAAGTGATTTTCAGCTGCTTTCCATCCTTGGATATCAGGGTTATCTTAGTATCATCCGGAAGTCCCCTCCGAAGACCTGCATACTCCAGTATCTCATAGAACCTGACGCCGGTGAACTTCCTTACAAAGAGTTCAGAGTCGGATGAGAGAACGCTGTAATTCGCCTCATATCCTATATCGTCGTCTTTGGCCGCAAGGAGTTCCATCTCCCTGATGGACAGAGTGTTTTCAGCTTTCATTCCCGAGCCGGTAAAGGTTATAGTGTCATAAACATAGTCGCCCTTGCCGTAAATATCATCCCTGTTAGTGTGTGAAGTCTTCTCTGTTACCACTTCACCGCAGGACGTAAACAGGAATCCTGCTACAACGGCGATGATCAGGATCGCAGTCCCGAGCAGTATCTGGGACCTTGTGAGAAATACCCTCGACTTCTTCTCTCCCTTTTCGCGGGTAAAAATATTCTTGATTTTCGATGCCGGGATCGGTCCTTCGCTATCTGTTTCTTTCTCTTCTTCGATCTTCTGCTGCAGTACCTCTGCGGGAGTCTGAGGTACGGTCTCCTCCGGTTCTTCGGCAGCCTCTTCAGCTGCTTCTTCCCCTGTTTTTTCTTCCGGGTCTTCAGCGGAATCTCCGGATCCGGTTTCCGTCAGGTCCTCCTGCGCCTCTTCAGTTTCTTCAGCCGGCGCGACGTCTGCTTCGCCCGGCGCTTCTGCTTTTTCACCTTCAGCGCTTCCTGCAGCATCTTCATCTTTATTATCAGAACCGTTTTCACCATCGCCAAAAACAGCGTCAAGGACCTCCGCTTTGCTGGCGGCATCCCCGGTACCGAAAGCGGCGTTGTACTCATCAGCTTTTTCAACTGCGTCGTCAGCGCCTTCAGCGATACTCTCGAGATCCACTTTTTCCGCGACGGTCTCTTTGATGATATCGGATTGTTTACTTATTTTCTTTTTTATCGATTGGAATATTCCCATTGCCCTTTTTCCTTCTTAGGATTTCATTATGCGGACTATTATTATATCACTATGGTTCACATAATAGCAAATGCATGTGATGAGCATGTGAATAATGCAAAAAAGATGGCCGGCCGGACAGATAACGGCCGCCGGTGAATGACTAACTGAAAAAGGAGAGGCGCTCCTCTCCTGCTTCAGATATCAAGACAAATTATTATCAGAAAAACAACATCTGTGGATTTCCTGTTTACAGTCAAAGTATATCATCGCCCACAAACAAAAAAGTTGGTACGCCAACATTTTTGATGTTTTTCCAGAATTTTTTCCCGGTCATCCGGGCTCATGCCAACCCGCCTGTCCGCACCGCTTATACCGGGCGGCTCTATTTATTCAGCAGTGTGAACGTTCCCTTTTTATAATCGATCAGGCCGTCCTGCTTCATCTTGCTCAGCTCGTTGGACAGAGCGCTTCTGTTTACGCACAGATACTGGGCAAAGCGTTCCCGGTCCATATTGATCCCGAAAGTCTTCTGTCCCGTCTTCGTGTACATCCTCTCAAAGTACGTCATGATCCTTTCACGAAGGCCCCTTATCGCTAGCATTTCCGCTTTGTACAGCCTTCTTATGCTGTCGCTGGCCAGGGTTTTGATTATATTATCCGTAAATCTTTCAGCGTGTCTGCATTCCCTCAGAAGTGAAAGTTCGACGCTTACCACCGTCACAGGACCCCCTGCCGCGACATAATTGACCGGTGACAGTCCTGTTGCTGAGGCCGCTTCCTCAAGGCAGATAGTCTCACCCGGGTAAAACACATTCAGGATGTGTATCGTCCCGTCTTCGTAGACCTTTTCAGCCCTGACACTTCCAGAAAACAGCACGCCGAAACGGCGGATCACATCGCCCTCAAAATACAGCACCTCATCCTCTTTGTAGGTACGCGCGTGAGGCATGATGTCGTCGTAGATCTCCCTTATTTCTTTTTCTGTGAATCCCCTGAACAGCATGGAGCCGCTCAGCAGGGACACATACTTTTTCTCTTCCATGTGCCTTCTCCGGAATCTGCCCGGATCATCTTCCAATGTCCGCGCTGCTTCTGGCGCAAACTGCCTTTATAATTACTTGTGGTATGTTTCGTTTCTGTTTATCTTAAAACTTCTGTATATCTGCTCGAGCAGGATCACCCGCATCATCTGGTGCGGGAAAGTCATATCGGAAAACGAAAGCCTGAGATCGGCCCTTTTGCTTACTTCTTCCGAAAGACCCAGCGAGCCTCCGATGATGAAGGTCACGTCGCTTCTGCCCGAGAGAGCCAGATTCGCCATCTTTTCCGCCAGTTCCTCGGAGGAAAATTTTCTGCCTTTCACCTCCAGTGAAATGACGCAGGACTGGTCTTTAACAGCGCCCAGGATCGCTTCGCCTTCCGCCTTTTTCACCGCTTCCTCATCAGCCGGTGACGGGTTTGACGGCAAAGGCGCTTCTTTCAGCTCCTTTACAGTAAGGCTGCAGTATCCGCCGAGACGTTTGCTGTATTCAGCCACCGCCTCCCGCCAGTATTTTTCCTTCAGTTTTCCAATACATACGATCGTAATATTCATAACAATCCGTCCAATCCATTATATACTATCCTGCCGTCATAAATGTTGTTGTGCCAACTTTTTTGTTTTGTCAAATATTGGGCGTCCGTCATCACAAAACGCCCTGTCCGCATACCGTCTACAGTTCGTATATCCTGCTCATGGTGTCCCTGAGGATCACATCTATTTTCAGATCCCCGCCTGTATAAATATCCTCTTCCTCCAGTACATCGCTTATGGTCATCCTGGCCAGATCCGGCATATTGTTCTCGTGGGAAAGGTGCCCGAGCAGTATCTGCCGTTTCTTCGGATGTTCCTGCGCCAGCCTGCGTATGCAGTGGCCCGCGCACTCGTTGGAAAGGTGCCCGGTATCGCTGACGATCCGCTGCTTCACCGGGTAGGGGTATCTGCAGTACTGGACTATTTCAGGCTCGTGGTTGGCCTCCAGCACAAGCAGGTCCGCGTCGGCGATCTCCTCAAATATCTCCTCCGTGATGCATCCCGTGTCGGTCACGATGCTCACTTTTTTCCCTTCAAATGAAAAACTGTATCCCACCGGCTCCGCCGCATCATGGGAAATGTGAAAAGCCTTCACAGAAATGCCTTCGAACGCTTCCGGTTCTATATCCTCACCCGTGGAAAAAAGCTCCACCCTCTCCGGTCCGAGTCCGGGAGATTTTGCGGCTTCCACCTGCTCCCATGTCGCCTCATTGGCGTAAGCCGACATCTCCGGGAGTTTTTTCCCAAGAACCCTGACGCTCTTTATATGATCTTCGTGTTCGTGGGTTATGAAAAGGCCCCGGACCTGCTCCCTGGCAGTGTCAGTTTTCTCAAGTCCTTCGATTATCCTCTTACCGCTGATGCCTGCGTCCACCAGCAGCGCCGTCCGGTCGTTTTTTATCAGATAACAGTTTCCGCTGCTTCCGCTTGAAAAAGAACAGAAGCTGAATGCCATGCTTTTTCCGCCTTTCATATCAATAAAACACACGCGTCATACGCGCCTGCTTCAGTTACAGTTTATCTGACTGTTATTATATCACTAAACCTGCCGGCGTAACAGACAGTATCCAACTTGAGAAGACTGCGGTTTTTTAGTAAAATCAAATGGAAAGTACTGCGTCACACAGACGCGCGGAGAAAAAAATGGAAAACAGAACTATCCTCAATATATATACAGACGGCGGATGCGCTGGCAATCAGAACGACAGCAACCTGGGAGGCTGGGGCGCGGTCCTTGAGTTCGGCCCCCATACCAAAGAACTTTTCGGCAGCGAACCGGACACCACCAACAACAGGATGGAGATGACCGGTCTTCTCGAGGCTTTCCGGGCCATCACCAAGCCGGGACAGACGATACACGTTTTCTCCGACAGTTCATATCTGATGGACTGTTTCCGGAAGAAGTGGTACGAGGACTGGATCAGGAACGGCTGGAAGACCAAGAGCAAAAAAGACGTCAGCAACCGTGACCTCTGGGAGCAGCTGCTCCCATATCTTGAGGAGCATGACATATCCTTTTACCGCGTGAAGGGACATGTGAATCTTGATAACCCGGCTCTTGACATCGGCAGTCTTTACATGAAATTCTGCCAGTGGAACGGCGGCGGTTTTACCATGGACGAGTTCCGCCACGTGGTGGAGATGAACAATCTGGCCGATAAACTTGTCAACGACGGCATCGACGCCATCAGATAAAGCCTTAAAGTGCCCCCGTCGCGATTGACATACTAAAACAACAGGAATAGAATATTTTTGTGCTTTTTCTGCGGTCTTTCCCCCGTAACGGGCGGAATCATAAGGGCCGCATGACCTATACAATAAACAAACGAAATGTAAGGAGATGTAATTATGAGCTATGTTTTTCCAGTTACGAAAACAACCAATCCGAAGGCAAAACCCGATCCTGATACACTTAGATTCGGAACCGAATTCACAGATCACATGTTTATCATGGATTATACAGAGGGCAAAGGCTGGCACGACGGAAGGATCGTACCTTACGGACCTCTTACCCTTGACCCGGCCGCAGTTGTTTTCCATTACGCACAGGAAATGTTCGAAGGACTTAAAGCGTACAAAACAGCGGACGGACGCGTTCTTCTTTTCAGACCGGATATGAACGCCAAGCGTACCAACCGCACCAACAACAGGCTGTGCATCCCTCAGGTGGATGAAGAGATGTACGTGGAAGCGGTAAAGGCTCTCGTAAAAGTCGACGCGGACTGGATCCCGCAGAAAGAAGGAACTTCGCTGTATATCAGACCGTTCATCATCGCTGACGAGCCTTTCCTTGGAGTACGCAGATCGAACACATATAAATTCATAATCATCCTGAGTCCTGTAGGCCCCTACTATGAAGGCGGTCTGACACCGACAAAGATATATGTGGAAGACAAATATGTCCGCGCTACACCGGGCGGCACAGGCGAAGCAAAGTGCGGCGGCAACTACGCTGCAAGCCTGAAAGCCCAGGAAGAAGCTCATGAGCAGGGCTACGAGCAGATCCTCTGGCTGGACGGAGTAGAAAGAAAGTATGTCGAAGAGATCGGCACATCCAACGCTTTCTTCAAGATCAACGGCGAAGTCATCACTGCCCCGCTGAACGGAACGATACTCCCGGGAATCACAAGGGATTCCGTTATCCAGATCCTTAAGAAAAAAGGCATGAAGATAACCGAAAGACGCATCTCCATCGACGAGATCGTTGAAGCATACAAGAAAGGCCAGTTCGAAGAAATGTTCGCGTCCGGAACAGCAGCTGTTATCTCACCTGTCGGCGAACTCCGCTACAAGGGTGATAACATGGTCATCAACGGCGGCGGCATAGGTCCTGTGGCTCAGGAACTGTACGACACCATCTACGGCATCCAGACAGGAAAAGTTGCAGACGAAATGGGCTGGACAGTAGAAGTAAAATAAAATGGAAAACACTATCATTTCGCTTAAACAAAAACTCGATACTCTGACTGTTTTCAGAGGGCTGTTGGAAGACCCGGCTGTCGTATCGTTCATGGACCTGGCCTTTGAGATAAAGGACTATCTCGAAGATAAGTCCATGGAAGATGACGAAGACTGTTTCTCTGCGGCAGACCCGTCTGAGGCTGTCAGCGCCTACTGCAGGTTCGTATCGGACATATACAGCGCAGGCGTTTCATCTGCGGGAAGACCTGCTGGAGACCTGAGCGCATATGTGCGCGATCTTGTAATGCGGGATGAGAATTTCTACGTGATCGGCAAAGCCGCAGGCAGGAAGATTGGCAAACAGATCGAAGACAGCCTTGAGCGTGAGCTGGCTGTGCTTCAGGAGTTTTCACAGCTTACTTCCGCGAAGGCGAAAAAAGCCCTGCCGGACGTGCCTGCCGGCACAGACCTTCCATCCTGGAGAACAAGCAGCACAGACCTGGTTTCCGAATACCGCGAAATGATAGAAAAACTGCCTGTGACAGGCTATGGGATGTATGCCCGCTACAGGGCCTTCTCCGTAAAAGACGGGCAGATAACTCCCGTGAAGTATCCCGATCCTCAAAGGCTGGACCAGCTTTACCGCTATGAAAGGGAGCGGGCGCTGATAATCAAGAACACCGAGGCGCTTGTTTCCGGAAAAGGGGCCAGCAATATGCTCCTCTACGGCGACGCCGGTACAGGCAAAAGCTCCACGATCAAAGCGGTTGCCAACGAATACGCCGGTCAGGGGCTCCGTCTTATCGAGATAAAGAAAGAGCAGCTTTACGAGATCCCGGATATCCTGAACGAGCTGTCATCCAACCCACTGAAGTTCATTCTGTTCATAGATGATCTGAGTTTCTCCGGAAATGACGACAACTTCTCGGCACTGAAAGCGGTGTTGGAAGGAAGCGTCTCCGCCTTCGGAAAAAACGTGGCGATCTACGCCACAAGCAACAGGCGTCATCTGGTGAGAGAGACCATGAGCCAGCGTGAAGGAGACGATATACATGTAAACGATACTCTGCAGGAACTCACCAGTCTCGCGGCCAGATTCGGACTGAATATCACATTCAGCAGCCCCGGCAAAAAAGACTATCTCGATATCGTCAGGAACCTTGCGGAAGAGTACGGAATAAAAATGTCCGAAGAGGAACTGTTCCTCAGGGCAGAAAGATTCGCGATCCGGGCCAATGGAAGAAGCCCTCGGGTCGCCAAACAGTTCATTGAATTAGAAAAAATCGGCATCTCATACTGAGTGCCGATTTTTTATTCTTCAGATTATTTCATACCGGTCGGAAAACGATCCGGCCGGTTAATCATTTCACATTAGTCGATCATGTATTTTTCCATAACAGGCTTCATGCCCTTGTGCTCCGCCGCGTAAGGCGTGGAAATAAGAACAGCGCCCGGCTGTGTATTCACCTCGATAAGGACCGGTCCGTCCTCGCTTATGGCAATATCCCAGCCGATATACCCTTCAACTTCCTTTTCTTCTATCATCCTGTATACCAGTTCTTTGGCTTCTTTGAAGCATGGTATTACAAAACCTTTGAACACTGTGCCTGTTGCCGGATGTGTTTTATATGTCTTTGCCTTCATATCCGCAGCATCAGTGCAGATCACGCCATTCTCAAGGTCTACAGCAGCTACGACTCCCCCGCTGTGAAAATTATCCACTATTGAGGAACCTCCGCCTATCCTGACTGCCGCATAAGCTATGTCCGCTTTCTTTCCGTCAGGTGTGACCGGTTTTTCGTTTGATGATACAGTGACTATCCTTATAGTGTTTACCGAAGCCGGCGTGAGCTTGTTCATATCAGGATGCTGTTTGACGAACTCCTCCACGACTCCGTCGGGAAGCGACGTTATATGATCAAAAGCTTCCTTCAGATTCTCCGGATCCAGGCTCACTGCCTCCGTGCCTTTCCCTCTCGATCCGAAAGCCGGTTTATATATGACCCTGGGCACCCCGTCAAATTTTTCCCTGAATTCTTCAAAAGTAACATTGGTGTTGATACACCATGCGCGCCCGAGATATTCCGAAAAATAATTGTTGGACCATTCCTTGTCCATCAGCATGTCAGAGAACTTCTGCTTATCGTACTTCTTCTGTATCTTCCGGGAATCCGCAACAAGGAAAACCTTCTCTTGTTCTTCATCCGTAAGTTCATACATTCTGTAGATATAGAACTCCTTCATCCTGCAGCCCGTGCGTTTTCTCGTGTCCGCGAAACGCTCAAAAGCCTCTTCACGGCTCCATCCTGTCTTTTTCATGATCCTGCCGACAGTTTTCTTATTGCGGTCAAAAACGGCTTTTGTTCCGAATTCAAGGATCTTTTCTTCAGGCCAACTGTATATCTCATGTTCCAGATAGTCCTTATATCTGATCCCGTGTCTGTAGTGGGTATCGTCAACATGAAACGCCGCTTCTTCCATGGTCCATTTCATGGCAGCTGCCGCGGCTTCTTTACAGGCCTCTCTGTCAAAAGCTTTTTCTTCTTTCTGCCTGAGAAGTCCCGGGTATATCCGGTCCTGTTCTTCCGGGCTGTAGTGGAACATCTTCATCTTGCGGTAATCAAGATAAGAAATATCCAGGCGTCTGCGGGCATCTTTTATCTGCGCCGCAGCTTCTTTCCGGCTGCATCCAGTGGCTTCAACGACCGAATCGATGCAGTCCCGTTTCATTTCCCGGTTTCTTCTTTTTCTCCTGATCCAGCCAAGACCTCTTTTAACGATCATCCCTATCACTTCTTCCTTATATCCGCGGCATTGGCGTGGCCCGCAAGGCCTTCGCCCTTAGCCAGATTCGATACTACGGGTATCAGTTTCTCCATGGCGCTTTCGTCCGATCTCTGATAGGTGCAAACCTTCAGGAACGTGCCTGCCCATACGCCGCCTGTATATCTGGCGGCTCCCAGTGTGGGCAGAGTATGGTTGGTGCCGGATGCATAATCCCCGAACACCTCCGCTGTATTCTGTCCCAGGAACAGTGATCCGTAGTTTCTGAGTGCGGCAAACACTTCGTGCTCCTTCTCTTTCGCGACGCACACTTCCAGATGCTCCGGAGCATAATCGTTGGCATACCCCACTGCTTCGCCAAGGTCTTCAACGAGTATTACTTCTCCATAGTCCTTCCAGGATCTTGAGGCGATATCTTTTGTTGAAAGTTTTTCAAGCTGCGCTTCCACAGCCTTTATTGTTTCCTTGGCTGTCGTTTCATCAGTCGTGACCAGCATCCCCTTGGCTACAGGATCGTGCTCCGACTGGGCGAGTATGTCCGCGGCGGCTATCTTCGGGTCTGCAGTTTCATCTGCTATGATAAGCACTTCGCTGGGTCCTGCCACAAAATCGATGCCTACCTGTCCGTAGCACTGCCTTTTGGCTTCAGTCACAAAGCTGTTGCCCGGCCCGACTATCATGGAAACCGGTTCTATCTCCTCCGTGCCGTATGAAAAAGCCGCGATA
>JAUMVF010000114.1 GCA_030530305.1 Bacillota bacterium | reverse complement strand
ATGTATGAGTAACACAATAGATACTGAGTATTCCAGAGATAATTCCTTTAACCGGCTTATGCTTGCCTGATCATCAGCCAAGGGTAAATATCGTGAGTATAAATGTATAAAGATTATAGTTGGCGAAAACTCCTTTATTATTTTTCTTATAGAACAGCCCTCCTTGTATTCTATGATGGTTATGCCTTTGGTGCTCAACCCATATTCACCCATTTCGGTTTTCCACTGTTTCTCGGATAACTCTGTAATAATAAGCGGCTTACCTTTATTCCTTCTGACAATCATCTGACTGATGTACATAATCAATTCTTGTTTCCCCAGACCCGGGACAGAATATAGCCCGTACAATCCAGGTTCAGCATTTATGTCGCAGAAAAAATTGTCTAGACACATCATTTTATCCATATCTTTCCCTCTTTCTTTTTTCTGGTGCCCTGCTTACCGTCTTTGCGCCAAAGCGCATGCCTTGAAAACTTTGCGTCTAACACCTCTTTAGAAATAGTTTTTGTTTGCTAAAATATCCCTGACACACCCATTGTACGAAATAGGCATGCGTTAAATTTGGAGCATTGTTTCTTACCTGAAAACTAACATGTACGTTGTCCCAATTTTGGTACATAACGATCAGGCACAAAAAAAGACCGCAGGATTCCGCGATCTTCATTACTCCTTTTTCAAATATATAATAATATCTTATTCTACGGCTTCCTTCAGCTTCTCCCATACTTTGACCATCGCAAGGGTATCCAGCCTGCAGTACGCCAGCAGGTTCTTTCTTGTTTCTGCCTGTTCTTCGGGCGTCATCTCCTCCATCTTCGGAAAGATCGTCATGGCTTCGGTTCCGTTATGCACACCGTCAAGCGCGTGATAATCCAGCTCCGGGTCGTTTGGAAAAAGCGCCGGGAGCACGCTCTTGATTGAAAAACTGCCGCCCATCTCTTTGTTGTAGTACCAGCGGGACTGGAATGGGTCAGCCAGATCCCTGATATTCGACTCTATGTTAAGCAAATGACCGGCCAGGTCGGGAAAGGCTTCGGCCATCTCCTTGATCCTTGCGCATTCGAAGCTCTTGTTGTATGCCGTCACGCAGACATTCATGGGTATGTCTTCACAAAGCTGTTCGGCAAGTTTGCGTCTGGGATCGGTACCCGGTTCCGCAAGGAATTCCTTATGTTTCAGATCTCCTCCTTCATGCTCGATATAGTGAAGCGAGTACTGAAACGCTACCTGCTGGTACGGTCTCGTTCCTATGTAGCGCGGTATGGCGTACCGCACAGTCTCGAAATCAAGGAAATAAAGCGGATATGTCAGTCCATCCAAAAACTCTCTGAGATTATCTTTGTCCACATATGTTCCTTTGTCGAACAGGTAATACTCCATCTGCCGCAGGTGTTTTTCGTTTGTTATTGACTGCTCTGCAATCAGATCCTCATAGCTGACCACACCCCGATAGTAGTGTTCAAGTTTCTTTTTGAACGAAAGTCTGTAAAGATCGAATACCGATGGTTTCGGCAGTTCCCTTGCGCAGTAATTCCAGAAACCGCAGTCATACGGGTCATGACAGCCCATAGACAGATCGATTGCCGGTTCTTCATCTGAAGAAAGAATTCTTTCAGCGAGCCTGAGGTTGGGCTCGATTATCATTTCCTGACTCGCCGCTTCCTGAGTGACGTCCGTTATCTTAAACAGTTCCGAAATGTCCAGTTCCCCATCGAAAACGTATTCATTATTCAGTACAACCAGATATGAACCGCAGACATTCACTCCGCAGTTTTTCAGAACGTAATTCTGATATGCGACATCCGCAAAATAAACGGCTTTATCATCTTTGGTTGAGCTTTTTACTTCATAGATTGCCCAGCCCTCATCCTCTTTCTTCAGAATGTCGACTGCGCAATAAAGACCGTTCCATTCAAAAGCTGCCTCACAGATCACCGGACTGCCTTTTTCCATCTCGGCTTGTGTCCGGCGTATCATCTCAGGGATGTTCAGATCATCGCCGCTCATGACGGTCACGTCTACAAAGTCACCGAATATGCTCTTTGCGAGTTCGCCAACTTCCTGCCCTTTCTTCCTTTTGTCTTCGAGGGCGTCATCCGCAGCGAACTCTTCCGGCTTATGCTTTCTGAGCCATGCTATCTTCGGACATTGCCACAGACCGCAGTATTTCGATTTTGAAAAATATATCATGAATTCTCCTTCTTTACGGCGTTTGTTTTCTGCGCCGGTATCATTTCTTTTTTTATATTATATACCAATTATTTGTACCAAAAAAGGGCCACATAAACGTTGCCCTTTCATCACCGGATAATTTACTGTGCCGAATGCTTTGCGGTTACATCAGCTTCTTCATGGTCAGTACGTTCTGCCCGTCTTTGTATTCATACCTGACCTCATCCATCGCATTCTTGGCCATGTAAATACCAAGGCCGCCGATGCCCCGTTCTTCTGCGGGAGCTGCCGTATCGGGGTCCTTTCTGGCCAGCGGATCAAAGGGGATACCGCTGTCAATGAATGTTATTTCGATAAAGGCAGGGTCGTAGGAAACCCCGGTCTTTACCGTTACGCTGCCCTTTTCTCCTTCATACGCGTAATTCGCTATATTGACGAAGAATTCTTCCGCAGCGATCTCGATCTGGAGCCTTTTGCCGGGATCACAGTCGAGTTTTTCGAGGTACAGATTCACAAAGTCCTGCATAACCGGAAGATTTTCCACTTCCGCAGCAATGACGATCTGTTCCCCTTCGTCATTTTTCAGTGGCATGGCACTCTTTCCTTTTTACACAATCGTAAGGATCTCGGAAAAACCGGTCACTTCAAAGATTTCCATTACAGGTTCGCTTACGGCAGTCACTTTCATCTCGCCCTGTTTGTTCATGGTCTTCTGGGAGGCGAGCAGCACACGGAGCCCTGCTGATGAGATATACTCCAGATTTCCCAGATCGAATATCAGCTCTGTAACGCCGTCTACAGACTCCTTGATCTCGCTGTCAAGCTGCGGAGCTGTAGTCGTGTCAAGCCTTCCGCTTACTTTGATCTCAAGCTTTCCGCCGTCCTTGTTTTTAGTAATGTCCACTTTTTACCTCCATAGAGAATCGAGATTCTCTTTCTATTTACTGACGCGCCCGGGTCATTTCCTGCTTTTCTGCCGGGGCCTCTTTTCATTTTTACTCTTAATATGCAGTATAACATAAAGTATCGCAAACAGCACTATTATAGTCAGACTCAGGACCTGTGCCTGTTTGAAAGGTCCGATCATCAGGCTGTCTGTACGCAGGGACTCCACGAAAAACCTCTCTATGGAATAGAGTATCCCATACAGCAGGAATGTCTGTCCGTAAAACCGCCTGTGGTTGTCCACGTAAATCAGGATGAAAAACAGTATCACACACCATATGGATTCGTATAAAAACGTAGGGTGATACGTCTGCCCTCCTACTGTGACCGCCCATGGCAGGTCGGTCGGTCCGCCGTGAGCCTCCGAATTAAAATAGTTCCCCCATCTTCCGATAGCCTGGGCCAGCACTATTCCCGGCATGGCCAGATCCAGAATGTTCAGCGTTTTGTATTTCCATACCCTGCACAGTATAAAAACCGCAAGCAGGCTGAGTATTAGTCCCCCGTGTATGGCAAGCCCGCCGCCTCTCAGATCAAAGACCGAAAGCGGGTCATCCCTGTAATGCTCCCATCTGAAAAGCACATAGTAGATGCGTGCTCCGATAATGCCCGCAGGTATGCATATCACACCAAAATCAAGCACCTTTTCCCTCGGAAGGTCGTGGAAAGGCGCTCTCTTGTATATTATCAAAGTTGCTACTACGATGCCGATGGCAATGAGTATCCCGTACCATCTGACATCAAGGCCAAATATTGTAAAAGCTATAGGTTCAGGTACTGGCATTTTTCTCCTTTATCGCATCCGGCGTGTAAGCCGCACCCGGTGCGTTGATCATATCCACGCGCTGATCACCTCCGGCGCATTACCTGTTTTAATTATACGATATTTTCGCGCAAACGCAAAAGAATCATGCCGTTGATTATTTCCCCTGTTTATTATATTATTTAATCAGCGAAAGCTATCTAAGATTTTGAAATGGAGAAAACTATGAAATTACAGGAATCAGGCGAAATGTATCTGGAGACGATATATGTCCTCAGTCAGGATAATCCGGAAGTGCATTCTGTGGATGTGGCTTCGGAGATGGGATTCAGTAAGCCCAGCGTGAGCCGCGCCGTGAATCTGCTGAAAGACAACGGTTATCTGAATATAGACAAGGGCGGCGCTCTTTCTCTGACCGAATCCGGCCTGGAGATCGCTGAATGCATCTATGAACGCCACCGTGTCCTCTCTGAAATACTGATTGAACTGGGGGTCAGGAAAAAAACCGCAGTAGATGATGCCTGCAGGATCGAGCATGTGATCAGCGCGGAAACATTCGAAAAAATCAAAGAACATATCGCTGAAAAGAAGAATAAATGATCCAGATATATCATGAAGGTAAAAAAGACTCCGGATAACCGGAGTCTTTTATTATTCTGAAAATGAAAGCTTTCTCGCGTCAGCCAA
>JAUMVF010000011.1 GCA_030530305.1 Bacillota bacterium | reverse complement strand
CATTATGGGAAATATGCAGATGTTTTGATCAAAAAATTATATAACGATCGGGAAAAGTTGCTTAAAGAAATAGGTATTGAAATAACACTGGAAGAGTTGTTGGATATGTACAGCATAAAAGTGGAACGATAGTGATAAGTGGACCTATTCAGAAAAGGAAAATTAAAGCGGAAAAAGGTATTATATATGTTGTGACCACAATAGTTCTGGGACTTATCAAAAAAAGGTAAGACCGATTTGTCGAATTTCGAATCGAGGATGTACTAGCTCGAACGCAACGGATATGAGGATGTTGTGGGGCTAAAACGTAACGTTTTGTAATTGAGGAGGACTATGGGAAAACCATTTGTTCGTCAGCATATTGTCCCAAAACGATATCTCGACAGATTCGCGTCACAGCGCGAAGAGAAAAGTATTATCGGGACAAGAATGTATAAAAATAATGAACCCTATTTCTTTCTTGAGGCTACTTCTAATGTGGGGTATATAAAAAATTATTATGACGTGACAGATAAAGATGATTCGAAGTATTGGGAACACTTTTTTGCTGAAAATATCGATTATCTTTATGGCACGGAAATTAGACGAATTATATCTAAAGCGACCCTCTCCCCAAACGATATAGTTATTCTTGATGAGCATGATAAAGAGGTGCTATCGAGGGCAGTGGTTGCTCAGATGTTGAGGGTTCCCAGTAGCATAGATTACATGAAAGAGATTTATCCGAGAGTAGAAAAGGAAGCCAAGGATATTATTATCTCAGCCCTTCCGCCATCTTTGGCGAATAAGTATAGGCAAAAAATTCAGGATACTAAACTTGATGAACAGTGGCAGAAAGAACAGTTTCTCAACCTTTCCTTTGCTCCAGAAAGATATGATAGATACTGTAAATTGGCACAAGACCGTATTTGGGTAGTGTATGTGAATACTTATCGTAATAGCATGCCTTTTGTAACAAGTGATAACCCAGTTCTTGTTGAACGCATTGGAAGGAAAGAAATTGGATTGTTTAAAAATGGTCTTGTTGATCCTGCTACTTGCATTTTTTACCCACTCAGTCCGTCAGTTTCAGTAGCGAGTTATTCAAAAGATGGGATATTTAGTGATGTAATAGACGAAGTGGATGGAAAAAAAGAACTGCTCAATGAATTAGGTTTTATTATAGATAAAAATATAAAAATCATGGAGCAAGCATATCGGCAATCTTTTATTCCACAACCGTTTTTCGATAGAATCATGAATGAAGATACGGAACCGGTCTCATGGAATAAAGGGCAAGACATTTACTGCCAAGGAAATTGATACACATAAAAGCATATTGGAAGTATCAACATACACATATGCACACAGAGCGAGCAAAGCAATGCTGTACCCATGATATAATAAATCATCTAACCAAAGACCAACCCCACCCACAACAACAGGAGGCCAACTATGAAAAGAAAAATATTTATGATATGCTTGGTGCTCGGCATCATGACGTTCATGCTCTGCGCATGCACAAAGGCCGTGAGCATCGATCTCAGCGAATCGAGCCTGGAGATGGCTAAAGGCGATACGGCTCAGCTTAAAGCGGAAGTAAAAATGAGCGACGGCTCAACAGGTGATATGCAGTTCAAGTGGAGCTCCTCTGATGAAGGCGTGGCTCTTGTAAACAGCGAAGGGCTTGTTACAGCCAAAGGCGAGGGCGCCTGCAATATAATCTGCACTGGTGAAGGAGATCTGGAAGCTTCCTGCACAGTTCAGGTGGAGGATCTTGACGCCGAGGAAAAGACCAGCGGCGGGGATACGATCATCAATAATTACTACAACACGTACAACGATAAATATGGGGCGCATTTTGCTCCCGATTACGAGTTCAGGGCATCTGACTTTGTTTTCCCTGAATCTTCAGTCAGAGACCTTTCGGAGTCCGAGATAGAGGCGACACTTTCGTCCATGGCAGGAAGCCCGGTGGCAGACAGTTATGCCCAGGATGCCATAAACGAAATATATGCCCGCAACGGATATATCTTCAAAAAGAATCTGGCAGCCAAAAGCTACTACGAGTCCAAGCCCTGGTATTACGGGGATCCGGATTTTACCACTGCCGATTTCAACCAATATGAGAAACGTAATATAGGGTTGCTGGAAAAGTACAGATAATAGAATCAAGCATCTTAATGCAACACAACCATAAGGAGAAAAACCAATGAAAGAAGTAACTACCGCTCAGGCAAAACATATGACGGCGCCTTGTCCTGTTGCCAACATGTGCACCAGAAATGACGAAGGCATCACCAACATAGCGCCAATATCATTTTATACATTCCTGTCTCTGAAGCATGACATCATCTGCTTCGAGGCGGGCAAAAGCAAATACACATCTAAACTGCTCGTAAAGACCGGGGAAGTGGCCATAACCATACCGGGAGAGGCCATCGCGGAGCAGACTATGGCCTGCGGCAAGTGCAGTGGCAGGGACGTGGACAAAGCCGCTGAATACGGCATTGAGATGATGTCGGTTGAGGGCTTTGACGTGCAGATCCCTGTGCACAGCAGAGTAGCCCTCATGTGCAGCCTGCAGGATATCTACGATATCGGGGAAGACTGCGGGTATCTGTTCATTTGCAAAATAGAAAAAGCCCTGGTAGACGAGTCGGAAAAAGCCATATTTGATATAGCAGGAAACGCTTCTAAGCTGGGACCCGTTCAGGGGTAGGGCAAGCTATGATTCGACTGACAAAAGAGGATCACAAAAATGAACGATCTGTCTTCACTCAAAAACTCAATGACTGACATTTTCCGCAAAACTCCGGGAAATGTCATCGCTGAAGACTCCGCCCTTGAAGGCTGCGCGGGTCTTGTGCTGTTTGAGGAGCCGGTCTTTGGTTTTGCAGACGCAGATGATGAACTTTTTGAAGAGTTCAGGAAGCCGGAGATCATAGGCGGCCCGTACATGGGCCCGAAGGAGTGGCTGCCGTCGGCAAAGACAGTTATCTCGTTTTTCCTTCCCTTCACTGAAGCAGTCAGAAAGTCCAACTATGGCAACCCGGCGGAAACATCCAACGGGTGGCTTCACGGACGTATAGAAGGGCAGAGCTTTCTGGAAAAATACCTGAAGAATCTGAAAGCGTATTTTGAAAGCTGTAGCATCGGCGTGTGCACTCCTTACTTCGATGAACGCTTCCGGATCCAGCGGGACGACCCTGAGGATGGAGCATCTCGGAGTGATAATTCCTGTAAACAACAGGCAGATCCCGGACATAAAGATGCTGGCGACATACACTTTTCATGCTCCTGGTCAGAAAGGCATACGGCTTTTGCAACCGGACTTGGGACCTTTTCCCTCACCAGAGGGCTGATCACGGAGAAAGGCGTGGCGGGCCGCTTTGGCAGCCTGATAGTGTCCGAGAAGTATGAGTCCACAAAACGCCCTTATCATGAAGTTGAAGAATATTGCATCCGCTGCGGTGCCTGCATCGAGCGGTGTCCCGCCGGCGCGATCACGCTTGAGCATGGCAAGAACCAGATCCTGTGCAGGGAGTGGGTGGAAGACCATACGACCAAAGCTTATTATCCCAGATACGGCTGTGGCAAGTGCCAGACCAATGTGCCGTGTGAATACGAAAAACCAGAGACGAGTGTATAAATCAAAGAATTACCGCTTTCCCATGAGAGCGGTTTTTTTGATGTAAGACGCTGAAGAGAGATGGTATAATAATAAACAGTAAGACACTGTCGAAATTGAGGAGGCGCGACCCGTAGTGGATCCGAAAAGCTATATTGTCATGGATCTGGAGTTCAATAGTCCTAACACCAGATCTTTTGTAACGAAAAACGGAATAAGCCTCAAAAGCGAGATCGTTGAGATCGGCGCCGTGAAACTGGATAGCGATCTTAACACAGTGGATACTTTCAGAAAGTATATCCGGCCGGACGCATATTTCAAAATGCGTGATGAAATCGTCAAGATACCGAGATCACCACGGAAATGATCTGGGAAGGCGAGCCGTTCAAAGATGCAATCGAAGAATTTCTAGACTGGTGCGGAGAAGATTTCGTGTTCATAACCTGGAGCGAAAACGACATCCTGGCTATCGAGGACAATATGCTTTATCACGGGCTTGATATTGACGGCCTGCCGGAATGCTACGATATCCAAATCATGTTCGATGATCAGATCACCATGTACGATAAACGCATGCCACTCAATTACGCAATATGGAAATTCGACTTCAAGCCTGAGCCCCAGCACGACGCCTTGAGCGATGCGATCAACACTGCGGAAGTGTTCAGGCGGCTAGATCTAGAGGAGTTGGAAGAGTATGCGGTGTGAAGGGGATAAAAGCACGAAAGAAGGTGTAATAGTGATAAAGAAAGTATTAGCGGTAATTGGCATTGCCATAGTAGTATTTTTTGGCGTTTTGATTGTTACGGCATGGGGATAACGGAGGCCAGTTATGGAGAAAAAAGATTATGATGTTAATGAAATAAAAGATGACAAACAATTTGAAAAAGAAAGACATAAAAAAAGCAAAGAAAAGAGAAAAATAGGCAAAGCTACAAAATTTGTTATAGCTTTATCCGTGCTTGGTGTTGTTGTCATAGGTATTCTTGTAGCACCAACGTTAGTCAAGCATTATTTTGGAGAACCTGAAACGCAGCTAACGTCAATCATCGTAAAAGAAGAACTGAAGGCCATACAGGAAACATCCGTGTATAAGTATGACTATACCAAAGTAGAAAAGTTTAAAAATTCAAGAAAGTTCCCATGGGGGTGGAACATACCTTTTACGGAGAAGGAGATTGAAATTGCGTATAACGGGCAAATAAAAGTATTTTTTGACTTAAGTAAATGCAAAGAAACTATTAGTGATAAAAAAGTAACAATAATGCTTCCACCTTTTAAGATATCACATTCCATTGAGGGGGAAATAGTTGAAGAGGATAACAATATTCTTAATCCGATTGAACTAAAAGATGAAGAAGGTATAAGAGATGCATTGAAAATCCGCATGGAAAAAAGAGCAATTGATAAAGGTGTTTTCGATAAAGGGAAAAAATCAGCTAAACAAGCTATAGAATCTGTTCTGGGACCTCATTTGAAAGAAGGACAGGTATTGGTTATTGACCAGTCCAGTAAAGCACTTCAAGAGGAAGCCGCATATATTAAAAAGATAAAGAAAAAAGAAAGTGATACGCCATTGGAAGAAGTGGAATAATGATTCTGTTGAATCATAGATGCACATAAATGTGTGGTATTCTTTAAAAGGAGGAAGATTCACATGAAAGGAAATAAAGATACGATTGAGGAGAGGCTCGAAAAAATGAAGGATGTATATAAAAAGATAGAAGAGATGCTCGATAAATTACCAGATTCACTTCCAAGCAAAACGAAAGATGTCTTAAAAGATAAGATTTGGGGTGACAAAGATCTTAAAGAATTAATGGAGGGGGGGTAGATTCGCATAGACCGCCAAGAGTATTTATTGTTGGCAGAACTGGTGTGGGTAAAAGTAGCCTTATTAATGCATTATGTGGAACTTACGTTGCCAAAGTCAGTGATACTAAAAGCTGTACCGAAAGGGCGGAAGTATATCATTGTGAAGAAGATGGCAGAACTCTCATGGATATATTTGATACTAGAGGGATTGCGGAATCTGAGAGCGTTAACGATGATATTTCAGCAGAGGAAATGTTAATTCGTGAGATAAATGAGTTTTCTCCGGATGTTGCAATAATGATGCTGAATTGCACACATAGGGATGATATTATCAAAGATGTGGAATTCATGAAAAAAGTATCGAAAGACTATGCAAAAATCAATGATTTAAGACTGCCGATTGTTGTTGTAGTTAATAAATGTGATGATATGGCTCCTTCAAGAATAAAAAGCCCTGACGATTATCCGAGAAATAAAGTTGAGAAAATTAATGAAGTTGTACAATATTACAAAGGGATCATTATCAAGAACGGATTAAAAATTGATAATATAATCCCGGTATCTTCCTTAATTGATTGGCAAACCCCAGATGGATTGGAAGTTACTGTTGAAGAAATCGAAAACCTTCCACAATATGATATTGATAATTTGGCAATTGCATTTGATGGGCGCTATAGAATTGAGGATCTTTACAATATCCTGGAAGCGGCCATTCAGGATTTCGAAGCACAGATGGGTTTGAGAATGGCTGCTCGCTTGCATGATGTAGTCCAGCGGTTTGCGAGACACCTTGTTAAAATATTTGCGGGTATAGCTGGAGTCATTGCAACAACACCGATTCCAGTATCCGATATATATATATTGATAATCCTCCAGACACTTCTCGTAGCATTGATAGCAGCGCTTAGCGGAAAAGATTTGTCTTTAGAAACAGCAAAAGAATTTATCAGTAATGTATGTGGGGTTGCAGGGGTAGGTTACGGACTGAGAATAGCGGCGCAACAACTCGTTAAGTTTGCGAATGTGGCATTCCCCGGTGCAGGTTCAGCGGTAAGTGCAGGAATTGCGGCTCTGGGTACTAGTGGAATAGGTAACGCAGCGATTGCCTTTTATATAGACGGCAAAGATTTAGAAGAGGCGAAGAAAAAGTTCAAGGAAATGAAAGAGAAAAAAGAAAAAGGAGATAACGGTGTTAATTCACAAGGAACGGTATAAAGAGATTTTGCCCCAGAATTATGGTTCTGGGGCAATTGCTATTCCTGTTAGTTTTATGGGCGAATCATTTAATAATAGATACCGCTATAAAAAAGACAAGAAGATAATGACAAGCGTTGAAATGGATGCCACTCAAGGTTAATACATAACTGGGATTTACCATTAAAAGCAGGAGTAGATGCTATAGTAGCGATAAAAGATTGGGATTGATAATCTACTGTTATTTCGAAGAGAAAAGTTTATCCCGCACAAGTTGCGGGATTTTTCATGCATTTTCCGTACTTCCTGCGATGTTCTACCGTCACATTCACAGGTACAATATAACCGTAAAAGAAAAGAAGATATTTCGGATCTCTGGTCAAATAATCATATTCCTGAGAAACAAAGATTCGATCATATATACGCATCCGGCCAAGCGGGTAGGAATGAAAGATTAGCCCGTACACCTCCTTTCTATGTACCTTCATGGTTGGGCGCCGGATGCGATGCCCGCCAAAATGGGGCATAAAAACAAAATAGAAAAAATAACATTTTTCATAGATAAACACCTCCTTTCAGAGTGGCCTCCGGGCCGCTCTTTTATTTGACCTCACTCCCATATAACGCTACAATTTACATATACGAATTCACAGGTATTCAGGGAGGTAACCAATGACCAGACTCAGGACATCTTTAACGACACTTTTCGCTATATTACTGGTTCTCGCGGCCTTTACGATCGCTGGTTTTGCCATCGCAGACAGCGACGCTTTCGCAGACGACAGCGCGGCAAAGGATGGTGAAGCCACGAACATATACGGCACAGCGGCGGAGTATTCAACTTATGCCCCAGGAGACATGCTGAAGGACAGTTTCTATTATTCCGACGACTGGTTTCAGGTTGACCCGGCGGAGCAAAACGATAGTCTGGCACTCGTGTCAATGCAGCTGACTGCGGCGGCGACTGTCAGGGATCACGAAGGAGCCGGCGCGGAGTTTCTTAAAAAACTCGGTTTTGGAGAAATTAGATTCATAAACTTCGAATCAGACAATCCGGATGATTGCGCCTATATGATCGGCACTAAGACGATCGGAAATGACACGATTATGGCAGTAGTGATCCAGAGCTATGCTTTCGATAATGAAACCAAGAAAAAAGGCTGGACCCAGAATTTCACAGTGAATGGAACTGATTCGGGAACGGTTGATGGCGAGCATTATGCTTTTTCGAGGGCAGCGGAATCAGCAGCGTTTGATATTATGTCCTGGGCCGATGATTGGGGCCAGGATAATGTAAAATTCTGGATCATGGGACAGAGCCGCGGCGGCGCTATTGCCAATCTGATAGCGGCGAACCTCAAGGAAATGTTTTCATCGTTTAACGGCGACATTTACGCGTATACGTTTGAGGCTCCGGCTACAGTGGATGAGGAGGGACCCGGGAATCCGGATTCGGAAACCTACAACTACATCCACAATTACACATGCAGCGATGACATCGTGCCAATGGTACCGCCATGGGGTATGAGGCTTTACGGGCAGACCCATCAGCTGAAGACCGAGGAGACCGATGCTGCGGTATACGAGGAGCTTGAAAAACTGGGAAGCGCGGCAGCGGTCAAAGATGAAGAGGACGAAGAGACCAAAGTCGACGCTGCGGATATCATAGAAAAACTGGTTTCGCGCATCAAAGCCCGCGCAGACTATACGGCTGAGCATAACGACACGTTCACAGAGTTTGGCGGCGGTGAAAAGACCATCACTTTCACATGGCAGGAGAAGATGACGAAGCTGATGGAAGTCATTTTCGGCGACGGCCTGACCACGAAAGGCATATCCGAACGGGCAGGTGAAATCTGGGAAAAGGTCGAACCGGCCGTGCGCGCTTACCTGATGGAAAAGGATATCCTTCCCAGCGAAGGTGCGACCGAATGGAACGCGTATTACTGGGAGGCGGCAAAGGGACTTCATGAATTCCTGGATTCCCTCGATGAGGAAAAAGAGTTGGCATTCAGCAAGGAAGATCTGTACGCCATTCTGAAGCTGGCGGCGCCCATCATCATATCCGAGACGGCCACGAGCTCGGACAATAAGCCGTATGTGCCGAGCGAGGAGACCATTCCGCCGGACGTGGTGGTCTCATATCTCGAACCCGGGCTGAATATCGCAATGGGTGCGAAGAGTCTCGTTTTTTCACACCACTTCGACACGGTGATAGCAAGGCTCAAGGCCCTGGCTCCCGCTCCGGACATGGATGATATAGACATCGAGATAACAGAGCCTGCTCTGGGCGATCCGGACACGAAGGCGCCGAAGCAGGTGAGCAAGGCTGTAGGCGATATGGGCTTGCCGTGGCTGGACGTTTCAGCCGAGTGGGACACAGATGACGGGGCGCTGAAAGACGACAAGAAGTATTATCTGAAGGGCACTTTCTACGTGACGGGACACAGCGTGCCTGACGATCTGAAACTGACTGTAAACGGCGAGGCTCCGGCGACGGACCTTGAAGTTTCATATAAAAACGGAAGATACAAGATAGAGGCGGCGTGGGCTTTTGCCATAGGAGAACCGGCAGAATACACGCTCACCTTCGATACGGAGGACCGCGGAGATACACCGGAACCGATAAAGGTGACAAACGGTGAAAGGCTCAGATACGTTCAGCTGCCGGAAGTGCAGAACGTGGAGGCCGGCTACCGCTTAGGCGGCTGGCGTGACGAGAACAAAGTGTCAAGTGATGATATGACGATAACCGGTGATGAAATGCTTTTTGCACGGTGGATACAGGTCATAGATAAGGTGAAAGTTTCGTTTACTGTCCCGATGGTTGGACAGAAGTGGACGAAGCCTACGGTGACAGATAACGTGCCTTACCATTTGAAGGGAGCTCGTATAGAAGATTCGAGTTACAGAGAAGTGACAGTCATAAACGACCAGCGCGAGGCGCATTTGTATTTTAACATACTGCTGGATTCTGACGACGCCGAGTTCCTGCTTGGGGAGAACGAATTCGGCAGCATGGACTTCGCGGGAACGGTGACGATAAACGGCCAAAAAGCGGACGCCAATTGGGAAGAGGACGGCAACTATCTGTATGTGCAGTATGATTTCAAACCGCTGCCGTCCAGGACCGGCGCGGACGGTACGACCCTGGGCCGCGGGGCTTTGGCGTCAGCTGCGGACAAAACTCTGAAGGCCTGGAGGTCCAATAAAGATCCTAAAGGCGCCAAGTTCACTCCACTGAAGCTTAAGTCTGTGAAGCAGACTAAGAAGAGCATCAAGCTGGCCTGGACGAAGCAAAAAAAGGCAGCGAAATACGTGATCTACGGAGCGCGCAGCGGATCGTATAAACTGAAGAAGATCACCTCAGTCAGGAAGGGCGCCTATGTGGTCAGGAAGGCCGGCACCGCGCTGAAGAAAGGTAAATACTATAAGTTCATCGTAGTCGCGGTGGATAAGAATAAGAAGGTGGTTTCCACATCGAAGATCGTCCACGTGGCAACCAAAGGCAGCAAGAAGGCAGGCAATTACAAGGCTGTCCGCGTCAAGGTGAAAAAGGCCGGCGGGAAGTACAGGACGGTGACGAAAGTCGCTCTGAAGAAGGGCGGAAAAGCCTGGATCAAAGCTACCTGCGTAAAGGCGTCGAAAGTAAAAGGTTACCGTGTCGCGGTCAAGCTGGGCAAGCGCTACGAATCTTCAAAGCCTGCAGTTGCGACCGTGTCTTCAAAAGGCGTGATCAAAGCCGTGAAGAAAGGCACCTGCAACATATACGTCTTCGCCCAGAACGGCGTGAAGAAAGTCGTGAAAGTGACAGTAAGATAGCAGGGATCTGAGAGCTTGAATCGGAGGAAAGAAATATGAAAATCGTATATTGGTCGGATTTTGCGTGTCCGTACTGTTACATAGGCGAGACTCGTTTGAAGAAAGCCATAACTCAGATGGAGGAAGCCGGCGAGATAAAGCCCGGCAGCATTACGCTGGAAATGAAGGCCTTCGAGCTGGAACCTTACGCAGGTGAGCATGCTGAGGGGGATACGCTGAGCCGTTTCGCGAAGAAGTACAAACTCTCCGATGAAGAGGCTGTGGAGAAGATAGAAAGCATCGAGCAGATGGGCCGCGGTGAAGGCCTGGAGTTCAACTATTCCAGCGCCCGCTCCACAAACACCATGGACGCCCACCGGCTGACAAAGCTGGCTCAGAGCAAAGCCAATCCTATAGTGGCAGGCTGCCAGATCGATGTGAGCGCAGCTAGCGGTCAAGGCGGCGCTGCGCTGTCCGGCCTTAAAGCTGACCCGACCCTTGCGGATCGGGTGATCGACGCGCTTTTCCATGCCTACATTGCTGAAGGCAAAGAACTGGCAGACAAGTCGGTGCTCCTCGAAGTCGCAGAAAAGTGCGGCATGGATGCGGAAGAGGTTTCCGCAATGCTGGATTCCACCGATATGCGCGGCAAGGTCGTATTGGAGGAAAAAGCTGCAGCCGCAAACGGAATCCGCGTGGTCCCGTTCTTCGTCATAGAAGGCTACGGTATACCGGGAGTCATAGAAGTGGAGCAGTACAAAGAAGTGCTGCGGGACGCTCTTAAGCAAAACGCAGGATCCTGAGGAGGAACAACCGACATATCAGGCCGAGTGAAAATCGAAGAACTCATAACTTTTAATCCCTTTTTCCATATATGAAAAGGGGATTATTTTTTCAACGATGTTCCATATGTCTGAATAATCGGCAGTCCGAATTATCGTAATCAATAGTTTCACGGATAATGCCCTTGTATAATATGCTTGAAACAAATCTGGCAAATCTGCTTTAACTTAAAGATATAACCGATTGACATGTACACGCAGAACAGGTATATTATTAAATGATATCTATGATGTTGAAATAACAGACTATCATTAGAGGCTTTAAACGTCAGGTTGGCAGATTGTTTGACAGAAATTTGGGGAGGCTCAAAATGTCCGGAAAAATCGCAACACCTAAAATGAGCGAGATTCTCAGGGAAGAGTTCATGAAACCAATGGGGATCTCGGCCTATAAACTTGCACAGGAAATTCATGTTCCTGTATCAAGAGTCCAGGATATCCTGCATGACAGAAGGAAAGTCACTGCAGATACGTCATTGCGTCTGGCTAAGTTTTTTGGTGTGTCCGATCGGTTTTTCCTTGATATTCAAAACGACATAGATATTCGTCAGCTAAAAGAGACGCTTGCAGCAGAGATCAAAAGCATAAAAGAGTTCAAGCAGGCCCAGTAAAAGAACCTGCATATTAGTAAGAGTGTTATTTCCCGCAAATTTTGCGGGATTTTTCTTATGATTTCCGCAACTCCTGCGATGTTCCGGCCCCTTGTGCGGGGGTAATATGTATGCAAGAAAGGAAAGCGGGGTGATGCAAATGAGAGGATTGATATTGTTTTTAATAATCGTGTATGTCATTTCTCCGGTTGACGCATACCCGGGACCGATCGATGACATCATAGTCATTGTTCTCGGCGAGATGCTCAGGCGGCACCTGGAAAGAAAAGAGCGCGAAGAAAAACGCGATAGGGATAGAGTAATTATTCAGGTTGCGCCGGAGACGGAAGAGAACAAATAAAAGAAGGGAGAAAGTTATGTGCGAAAAAATAGATAAGGCAGTTAAAGAAGTAAAAGACGCGGGCAAGAAGGTAGCTTCAGAAGTCGGCGAAAAAGCCGGCGAAGCCAAGAAAGCCGCAAAGAAAGCCGCATCAAAGATAAGTGAAAAAGCTCCTGAAGTATTTGAGGACGCAAAAGACGCGACGAAGAAGGTAGCATCTGAGATCGGCGAAAAAGCCGGTGACGCATTCGAAGGAGCTAAAGAAACAACGAAGAAAGCAGCTTCCGGAGCCGGTGAGAAAGCAGGAGAAGTGTTCGAAGGGGCAAAGGATGTGACACTGAAAGTGGCGGCAGTCGTCTGTGAAAAGACCGGCGAAGTGCTCGAAGACGCAGGTGAGGCCGCAAAGAAGGCGGCGGCAAAGATCAACGACGTCAGAGACGCCGGTAAAAAGAAGGAAGACGAGGAGGAGATCCTTCATTACCTTGAAGAGCCTGTGGAAAACGGAAGTCCGCTTAACGAGAGCGGCGCAATATGAAGACATTTCGGATCTCTGGTGAAATAATCAGGTTCCTGTGATGCAAAGGTCCGATCACATATACGCATCCGGCCAGCGGGTAGGAATAAATGATTAGCCCGTAATGCTTCCTTTCAACTGACGGTTGGGAGCCGGATGCGTTGCCCGCCGGCAACGGCGGAGAGAAAGGAGGCATAACATGTTATTTTTCTTAGCAGTGATAATAGGCATAGCAGTGATGATCGAATACCCGATCCTCTGCATACCGATAATAGCGGTGCTGGCCATTTACGCCCTCGGCAGGTCGAAAGGGTAGGCCGGTCAGTAAAAACGACAACTCAACACCTTTCCAATATAATAACCAATACCTCATAACCAAACACAAACAAACGGAATGCCCCGATCTGATGACTTGTCAGACCGGGGTGTTTCGTTTAGGATATAAACATACGGATATAGATATGCGGAGGAAAGACATGGAACTCAATGAACTTTTACAGTATTTCAATACAGCAGACACCATAGGCGAAAACCCGGAGGCAATAGAAACCATGCGTTTTTACAGCCGACAGGCCCAGAAGATCACTATGGAGATCAACACGAAGTACCACGAGCCGGATGAGCTGGCGGAGCTTTTTTCAGAGCTGATCGGCAAGCCCGTGGGTGAACATTTCGGGCTGTTTCCGCCGTTCTATACAGACTTCGGAAAAAACATCATAGTAGGAAACAATGTTTTCATAAATTCCGACTGCAAGTTCCAGGATCAGGGCGGCATCTTCATAGGTGACGGCTCGCTGATAGGCCACGGCGTCGTTCTTGCTACGCTGAATCACGACCTTGCTCCTGAGAAAAGGCAGCAGCTTCACCCCGCGCCGATACATATAGGAAAAGGCGTGTGGATAGGCGCCAACGCGACGGTCACATCCGGAGTGACCATCGGCGATAACGCGGTAGTTGCGGCGGGAGCCGTGGTAAATAAGGATGTACCGGCAGACACCATAGTCGGTGGCGTGCCGGCAAAGATCATCAAGAAAATCGACGAATAAGCATTTAAGTTTATCAGGGGCTTTGGCCCGGAAAGGTTCTGATTTACCCGGGCCTTGAGCCGGAGAATGTTTTTTGCGACACAAATCGCTGAACGGAGGAAACGATGAGATACAAATACTGCCCGCAGTGCGGCGCAAAACTTATAGAAAAAGACGCGGGAGACGACGGCAAGGTGCCTTTCTGTGAGAAATGCGAAAAGTACTGGTTCGACGCTTTTGCCAGCTGCGTGATCACAATGGTGATAAACGAATACGACGAGATCCTGCTCATCGGGCAGAAATATCTGTCGGACGAATACATGAATTTCATTTCCGGATTCATGCGTCCGGGCGAAAACGCTGAACAGGCGGCGGCACGGGAAGTGCGCGAAGAAGTCGGATTCGAAATGGATTCTCTGGAGTCGTCCGGGACCTGGTGGTTTGAAGACGGCGAAATGCTCATGCACGGATTCATCGGCCGCGTGAAAAAGCAGGACCCGGTCCTTTCGGTGGAAGTCGATTCGGCCAGATGGGTGCCCTGCGAAGAAGCCGAACAGTACATGTATCCGGATATGCCCGGCAACGCCCAGTACGGGACTTACAAGAAATTTATGGCAGCGCATGAGAAGAAATAGCTTTACGGCAAGGAGATAAAATGGACAAAAACAACAACACAAATAATATAAACAGCACAGAATACGACAACAACACCTGCATCCGCGCTACTGCGGCAGGTTCAAGTATACGGGCTTTTGCAGTCGACGCCACCGGGATGGTGGAAAAAGCGAGAAAGATCCACCACACGACGCCGGTCACAACGGCGGCGCTGGGAAGGCTGCTTGCGGCGGGAGCCATGATGGGCACGATGATGAAGGGTGAAAATGACCTTCTGACTCTTCAGATAAAAGGCGACGGCCCGGCAAAAGGTCTGACCGTGACAGCCAACAGTCACGGTGATGTCAAAGGCCTCGTTCTCAATCCCTACGTTATCATTCCGGAAAAAGCTCCGGGCAAACTTGACGTAGGCGGATCCCTGATGCCCGGCATCCTGACAGTCAGCATGGATCTGGGCCTCAAAGAGCCTTACAACGGGCAGGTCGAGCTGCAGACCGGCGAGATCGGCGACGATCTGGCTTACTATTTCACAGTATCGGAGCAGACCCCTTCAGCAGTAGGCCTTGGTGTCATGGTAGATACGGACCAGACGGTGCGCCATGCAGGAGGATTCATAATCCAGCTCATGCCGGAGGCGACTGAAGAGACCATCAGCGCTCTTGAGCAGAAGATGGCCGGCCTGGAAAACGTCACCGCCATGATGGAAAAGGGCATGGGTCCCAAAGACATCCTGCAGCACATCCTGGAGGGCCTGAACCCCGAGTTTCTGGAGGAGACACCGGTGCGTTTCCACTGCGACTGCTCCAAAGAAAAAATCGCCAAAGCCCTGATCACTCTGGGCAAAGACGATCTGAAAGAACTCATTTCCGAAGAAGAAGGCATCGAAGTCAAATGCCACTTCTGCAATTCAGCATACAAGTTCACATCTGAAGAACTCAAAGCGCTCCTGCCGTCAGACTAGTAGGCCGGAGCAATGACCGGTCCATATCTGGCGCTTGCCGGAGGTAACGAAAGGGAACCTTTCTTTTGAACAAAGAAAGGTTTTTCTGTTTTTGTAACTGAACAGTTTTTGCGTTTTACTGTAACACTTTCATTGTTCAGGTGTTATATCGTTAGAAAGGGAAATATATAAAAAAAACAGAAAGCCTTATCTGTATTATCGTAGGAGATCAGGTTTGCGAAAAAGCCAATTTTGGTATGGCTGACACGAATAATCATGTGTGAATACGTACGCAGATATGATAGAATCACATGTGGAACGGGCATAGTCAAGGCAGGCATTTGGTAAAGGACAAGCATAACCTATGGATGGAAGGCTCATAGCTGAGCTCCATGATAAATACAGAGAGGAAATACTGCTGTACGTATATTCTCTATGTCATAGTATGGAGGCTGCTGAAGATATCACGCAGGAGGTTTTCGTTAAAGCGATTCTGTCTTTATCGGAGGATCACAAAAACTTCCGGGCGTGGCTATACACAGTGGCCAGAAACCTGACATATAACCATAGCAGGAAGAACAAGAACCGGGCAAAAGCGGTAGAAGAACTGAAACATGGATCTGCCTTTGAAGCGGATATAAGCGAAAAGGTGGTCATGAAGGATCAGTACCGGGAGCTTTATGAAGCTATCGGTAAGCTGAATGAGAAATACCGGGAGATACTGATCATGCAGTACTTCAGCAACATGCAGCTGAACGAGGTCGCCAGGGTCTTGGGTATCACACATGGGAATGCCAGGATTCTTGCATACAGAGCGAGAA
The DNA here is from genome assembly GCA_030530305.1 of Bacillota bacterium. Lineage (GTDB taxonomy): Bacteria > Bacillota > Clostridia > Peptostreptococcales > Anaerovoracaceae > RGIG7111. The sequence goes on along the minus strand of JAUMVF010000011.1, from coordinate 10,484 downwards.
GCAAATTGAAAGAAATAATGGAGGAAATCCAGAAATGACATATCGTGAAAAACTTGAGCTGTACAGCCAGGGGAAGCTCGATGAACAACAGAGAATAGAAGTAGAGAAAGAACTGGAAAAGCAGGAAGCTCTTTCAGACTACCTCTTTGAACATGAGATGCCGCCGGGGATGGAAGACTTTTCTGACGGAGAATCTCCTTTTGGTGTTTCAGAAGATGGGGAAATAGCGGAGACCGGAGATAATTCTGAAGCCATAACAAAGCAGATCAACAGGTCCATCCGGAAAGCATTTATCAAAACGGGAGTGATCGCGGCAGCAGTTGCAATCGTGCTCACTTTGTTTGTTGTGTTTGCTTTGCCGCATATCGTTTCTGCGTTTTACTATGATCCGGGTAAAAGCATAGGAGTCAGCAACGATGGCAGCGAAACCGAGATAGAACAGCTAGAGCGTGATATGAGTGTGTATTCAGAGATGTTCATGCCGGAAATGGGGCCAGCGATAACTGCCGGCACTGACAGCTACGGATATGGGGAGTACAGTTACTATTTAGATGCTCGATTCGCAGCGGGTCCTGATGGTAATCGGGATACTGTCACACATGTTTGGACAGGCAATATCAAGAGGAACAATTTCACTTGTTATAATTACGGGGATTTCGGTACATATAACAAATACACAGGTTATTTTTCCCTTGAAGATGAAGAGGACTTGAATACCTTAGACCGGATGAGACCGACAGAGTTGTATTACACGTATGTTACCCTTGACAGAGAAATGCCGTATGAAGAGTTTTATGCTGATTATGTAGAGAATGATGACTACGGCACTAATGCAAGTTGGGTATGGTGTGGTGTCAGAGTGTCTGAAGAAGAAAATGCGGAGGATGATGAAGGCTTTTGGAACCCCTACAATAACGCAGGTTTTTACGCTTCGGCAAACCGGGACTTTGCAGAGTATTCATATGATACTGACAAGTATCCGAAGCTGGCCTGGGAAAAAAGAAGCGGAAAACTGAAGACTGAGAAAAAAGCGAGTGTTCATTTCCAGAGTATGATTCGTTATCTTTCAGATAACGGCAAATTCAGTAGTCTGGATAATGATCTGCATGTATCTTCTGATTTAGAGTTGATGGATGGTTCTTTGGAGTACATAAAAAAGAACGGTATTGATGTATATGGATTTATCTATGTCACGGACAAAACCCACGCAGAGAGTATTGCGAAAGAAAAAGGAATCAAGCGGGTTGAAGTAAGAGAACTTGACTGAGTGGAGGTAGTAAGATGAAGAAAGCGATAATCATAAGTGCTTTTGTTCTTTTGTTTGCAGGTTTTTTTGTGCAGACCGATTATTCACATGCGGCAGAAGACACTACGCCTCCATGGCTTGAAACAATGTGGTTTAAAAATCATAATATTCAATATGGAGAATATCTGGAAGTATATATGGATATAAAAGATAAATCAGATATTTCTGAAATCGTTCTCTCATTCAGAAGCTATGAAGGTGTGGGAGTTAGTCATAGTAAAAGTTTATATCCGTTAAAAGACATCGGTGAAATCAGTCCGGGGGCAAGAACTTTTAATGTTAAAGTTGAAGGGTTTTTAAATGGAACGTACCGGTTGGAATCGGTTACTCTATTAGATTCAAAGGGCAATCAGGTAACATATGTAATAGATGATCTCGGGGATGAAAGATTCGCAGAGATACACTCGGCGCCAGATATCACCATTACAGGATCTGATTTTTCAGTAGGAGAAACCGACTATATGAATGTGGGGCTGAACAGCCTTGCCATAAGGAATCCTGAGTCAGTGGATGCCAAGGGAGATCTGACGATAGATATGCTCACCAGCGATGAGCCGGTATATGGTGGATATTTGTATTTTTCAACCAATGAGCCAACCGGTGTGCATACGGTTAAGTTATTTTTCAAGGTGGATAGCGAAGAGTATCCCGGGGCTGCGAAAACTATCACGATCCCGATCAAGGGCAAGCTCCCCAATGGGGTCAATACATTAACGCAGATTGTGATATGCCGGGATAATGGTAATAAAGGCTATAAGCGTCCAATGGATTCAGAAGAATGGACTTACGTGGGGGATTATACAGGGCCGGACAGCCCGCCTGATATCACAAGGGAAATCTCTGTCAGTAACTCATCAGCAGACTATACAGCACCTGAAATATTGAATATTGATTTCGATCACGAGCTGCAGCTGCCATCAACGTTGAACGTTGACTTGACGTATTTGTCAGAAGATGATATCAGCAGATTTTATCTAGGATTCACAAATGGGGAAGACTCTATATATACATCGGAAATCAACGTGGAAAAAGGAGGCGCAGAAGCAAAGACTGTCAGACTTAAAGTACCGGTTGACTCACTTTTAGGTAATGGGGGTTATACCCTGAATGATATTTTTATTGAGGATAAACATGGCAATATCAATAGATATTTTGACACAGAACTGGATGCGATTTGCGGTAATAAAGAACTGACCTTCCATAGTCCTTATGATGTTACATATGAAGGTGATCTGAGTAATACCGAAGAGGTGCTGAACGCAGTGGAAGAAATGAAAGAAGGAGAAACTGCAGTTTTGGATGCCATTAATGAAACCGTTGTTCCGAAAGCCTTGTTTGAGAGTATTGCGGGAAAAGACAAAACAGTCGTTTGTACTACCGATAATACCGAATGGATATTTAACGGAAAAGATATCAGTCAAAGCGCAGCCAAGCGCGTAAACGTTCAGACACAATTAAACCAAGAAAGTGGGAAACAATTAGGATTTGATGAAGATAAAAAAGTTCTGAAGATCGATTTCGGAAACAACGGAGCATTGCCCGGAAAGACACAGGTAAGAATCCATGATTCATATATTTCTAACGCATACTCAAGCGGCCAGGGTAGTTTGATATTGACGCGCATTGCTAATAATAAGATGGACGTAGTAGATACGGATGTTCAGATTGAGGGCGACAGAGCAGCAGTTTGTTTTATTAAATACGGAGGGAAGCATACACTTTCAAAGAAGGGCGTGTCGCTCAGAAAAGCAAGTATTCTCTTTAAAAAAAAGAGGACGCTTACACTAATATATAATGGTAAAGAGAGAAAACCGTCATTTACGGTGAGAGTAGGTAGCGACGTATTATCTAAAAACGAATATAAGCCCAGATACGAAAAAAACAAAAAAGTAGGCACGGCGAAATTAACTGTGAAAAGCAGGGTTAAGAAGTATACAGGGTCAAAGACCGTAACATTTATAATAAACCCGAAAAAGGCAGCCATTGCCAAAATCACCGCAGGAAAAAAGAAAATAACGGTCAGGATGAAGTCGAAGCCGTCAAAGCTGGGCGCTTCAGCATATAAGATCAAATACAGAGTTGCAGGTAAAAAAACTGGATAACAGTAAAGACAACGGGCGCTGTTAAAACGATAAAAAAACTGAAAAAGGGTAAGAGGTACCAGGTAAAAGTACAGGCTTATAAGGGGAGCAGAGAAGGCGTTTACAGCAAAACAAAAACATCGCCAAGAGTAAGGTAGAGGTGCAGTAACGCATGTAATAACGTGGCATTTCACACTGCTTAACGTTTCTCTAAAGTGCAGCAGATAATTCTTTATCACTGCACTTTTTTATTTTTTTAAAAAAATGTGTAACACTTTTCATCCTCATGTGTTTCATAGGTGTAGAAAGGAAAATGATTGATGAGCGCGATGGCGCATTTTAATCAAAAAAGGATAGGACAGCTTTATTGAGGGAGGATAACAAAATGACAAGTGTAAAACAGAGAATCAGCAGGCTGGTAATTGCTTTGATGACAGCGATTCTGGCAGTAGGAATGATAGCCGCAGTGCCGGCAGATGTCCACGCGCAGGGAGTCGACTATTATGGTGCAAAGACTTTAGCACTCAACACCCCTGAAGAGGGAACAATTAAAGGCGCTGACAATGCATGTTATAGTTTTAAAACCACACGTGTGCCTGGAATGAATTACAGGGTAGTGGTATGGTCAGACGGACCTGATAATGCCGCGACTGGGTTATGGGCTGAGATTCGCAAAGGACAAAATTATGATTATGATAGAATAACTCATTTTCTTGTTTCAGGTACGGAGACAGAATTGTTCGATGATTTAAGGTTAGGAAATACACATTACATCGTATTAGAAGGCAATTCAGCGCAGAACACATACGATTACCGAGTTGAAGTAAAAACAATAAAAAAGAGAGCAAACATTATTAAATGTGTTGCGGGTAAGAAAAAAATCACAGTTGACTACAGGAAGATGAACGGCGCGCAGAGATATCAGATCCAGTGCAAGCGCGTTGGAAAAAAATGGGGAACATCCGCAGTAAAAACTATAAATACAAGCAAATTAAGAACTACGATCACAAAACGTTTATCAGGTAAAAAGTATAATATCCGTGTTCGCGCACAGCACAGGAATGCTAACGGCAAATGGGTAAATGTACCAAGCAGCAAATGGTCAAAGGTAAAGACTGTTAAGGTTAAATAATACAACCGTTACAGGAGAATAAAAAGCGATAACATTAATCAATCGTGAGAAGGCAAGTTGTTATATGAAAGGAAGGGCAGGAAAATGGCAACGACAAAAACAAGCAGGATCGTCACAATCATCATCGCTCTTATGGTAATGTTTGCATTCACCATCGTTACGACAGAGCAGGTAAACGCAGCGAGCGGCCCGAAGGCGCCATCTAAAGTCAGCTATAAGATCGTAAAAGACTCTAATATGGGGAAAGCTATAAAACTGAAATGGACAAAAGTCAAAGGCGCAAAGGGATATCAGGTGAAGTACAGGGTTCGTGAGTACTGGTATGAAGGACAGAAAAATCCGGTTCCGCAGAAATGGAGCAAGTGGAAGACTAAGAGAGTTAAAAACAAGAAGCATGCACTCAAGAGGGTCCTGGGATATGGTTCTGCCAGCACAGACGCAAAGATACAGGTAAAGATCCGTTCATGCAAGATCAAGAACGGCAAGCGCGTATACGGCAGCTGGAAGAGATTCAAGAAAAAGTACATCAAGCGCGCTTTCGAATACTAGTTTTGCAAGAGAGACCAACATATTGAGAATGATAATTTAAAGCAAAAGCCCTGTGGCAAAAGCCGCAGGGCTTTTATATGCTAATTGATGATAAGCCGGGCCGGAGCGCTTTTTTTATTTATTATCACTCGTCATTTTTCTCTTGAATACAACCACCGCTGCGATCAGTATCACGATGGTCCACGCGGCGAACACTATCAGATTGCGGACGCTGATGATGCCCATGTCGTTGTTGGCGATCCCTTTGATTATATTCACGCAGCTTTCAAAGGGCAGTATTTCGCATACCCGCGCAAAAGCTTCGCCTATCAGCTCTTTCGGGAAATACATTCCGCTTGTGAAGCAGACCAGCTGGATCACTATGCTGGAGATCCCGGAGGATGCTTTCTCCGAGAAAACCGATCCGATAAGGATACCCAAAGCGATGAATGGCAGCGCCACCACGACGGATGCCAGTATCGCCAGGATGATGTACACGCTGGCTTTGAGTCCCATAATGATTGCCAGCACGAAGAACAGAATATTCTGCAGGATTATTATCGGAAGTATCGAAATCATGTACCCAGCAATGTATTCCGCCGGCCGCATGGGGCTGGTGCCGAGCCTGATCAGAAGCGACGTGCCTCTGTCTTTTGATATCAGCATAGCCGTAAAAAGCGTGATGAACGAGAAACCGAACACTACGATCCCCGGCGTGAAATTCTCAAGTTTATAGCTGTCCGATGGAATATTGAACTGCTGGAAAATAAACAGCAGGAACAGGGGCAGCGCTATAGCGAAAATGAGGCTGAGCGGGTCTCTGATGAGCTCTTTGAAATTCCTTCTGGCAAAATTCATAGTTCTCATTTCTGCTCACCCCCTTCCTCGGTAGTTGCGGCCTTCCCTGTTGCGATGGCCACAAAAGCGTCTTCGAAGTTCTCGGTGCCGGCCATGTCCTTCAGCTCCTCAGCGGTGCCCACGGCAATGAGCCTGCCGTCTGCCATGATCCCGATGCGGTCGGACAGAGCCTCGGCTTCTTCCATGTAGTGGGTGGTGAGGATGGTGGTCATTTTGCCTTTAAGCCCTCCGATGATATCCCAGAGTTCTTTCCGGGCGATGACGTCAAGGCCCAGAGTAGGCTCGTCAAGGAAAAGCACCTTAGGGTCGTTGATGAGCGACATGGCGATGGAAAGTCTTCTCTGCCAGCCGCCCGAAAGGGTTTTTGCTTTCTGCTTCTGCAGTTCCTCTAGTTTGAAGGTGCGTATTATTTCGTTGATTTTTATCGTCGGCTTTCTGATCTGATATACGCCGGCGATGAATTCCAGGTTTTCTCTGACCGTGAGGTTAGGCGCGATAGCCGTTTCCTGAGGTGAGATGTTAAGGATCTCTTTGATCTTGTTCGGCTCTTTGCGCATGTCCATCCCTTCGATGGTGATGCTCCCATCGGTCGGGAGCAGGATGGCGGAAAGCATCTTGATAGTGGTGGTCTTGCCTGCGCCGTTTACCCCAAGCAGCGCAAAAAGCTCACCGTCTTTTATGTGGAGATTAACTCCGTCTACCGCGGTCTTTTCTTTGAATTTCTTGGTCAGGTTTTTCGTTTCAATTGAATACATTGTTGTCTCCTGAGTAGTGTGCGGCGCCGATCGTTATCGGACACGCAGCGCCTGCGCTATTTCTTCGGCATTAGTTTATCGATCTGGTCTTCGATCACGTCGGCTTTGAGCAAAGCGATGCCTCTCTTGATATCGCCCAGCACGACTATGGAGTCGCCGGGCTCGATCCCGAACATATCCCGGGCTTCTTTGGGTATGACGATCTGGCCCTTTTCGCCGACCTTGGCGATTCCTACATATTTGTCTTTCATAGGTTTCTCCGTTTCACTTTTGTATAATTAGTTATACTTTTCATACTTATTATACACCCTGCGCAGCGAAAGTAAATCAGTTTTCTGCTAAAAAACGTCGGTGATTCGTATATAATGAAATAGCAGTCAATGAACAAGGAGGAACAAATATGTTTGCATATATCTGGCCGGTAGTACTGGTAGTGCTGGCAAATACAATGTATCAGATCTGCGCCAAAGCGGTGCCGGGAAATATCAGCCCCTTTGCGGCGCTTACTGTCACGTATATAGTGGCGGCGATAGTGTGCGCGATTCTTTACTTCGCTATGAATCACGGAGGCAATTTGCTGAAGGAGTACAGCAAACTCAACTGGAGTTCCTTCGTGCTGGGCGTCGTGATCATCGGCCTCGAGGTCGGGGTGATCTACGCGTACAAAGCAGGATGGCCTGTCAGCACCCTGACCATCGTTACCAGCTCCATACTGGCGGTAGCGCTGATCGTCGTAGGACTGCTTCTTTACAAAGAAGCCATCACATGGAACAAGATCGCCGGCATCGTTATCTGCCTGGTGGGTCTGGTGTTCATCAATCTGAAATAGCCGTGCGGCCCAGGTTACAGACCGGGCATATACAAGGCGATTCCAAGTAATAAAAAAACCGGTGCGTTTTGCTGAACTGTTTCAGCGGTTTGCGCCGGCTTTTATTTCGTCTGTTTCGATCTCACTTTTTCCCTTCGGTCATCTTCTTCCACTCTTTATCGTAAAGATCTTTTGATATCTCCCCGTTGTCGATCTTCCGCTCGATGCAGAGCTGCAGAGCCTCGATCATGACGGAAAGCTGCTCGAGGGTGTACTGGGAGTGAACAAGCTCGGGGATCTCATCGTCATCTATCACGTTGTCGGCGGTGATGCGTACCAGCATTTTTTCGGTGTCGCCAACTGCGTAGATGGAGTTGAGCAGGCCCAGTATGATGCTGGGAAGTTCCTGATCCTTGACTTCCGGCACGTATTTCTGCCCGATCTCGCATGTGCCGTTGCAGTAGTGGTTACAAAGCCCGGGAGCTTTGTACACATCGGACATTATGAGAACGTCCTGAGGATTCGGTATCTGATGATCGTTCTCGATCCTTTCCAGTTTATCGTCCGACATGCCAAGTTTGTCGGCGGCGTATTCACGCGACCAGCCCAGCTCTTCTCGAAGCTGTCTGTATCTGTTGACCTGTTTTTTTGCCATGATAAAACCTTTCCCGCGAATGTTGCGGTATTTTAATGCGGTTTTCCGCACTTCCTGCGATGTTCTAAACATCATTTTGATTATATCATAAACTCAAGAAAAACATATAGGACCGGTACATAAGGGAAATCCTTTCCGGTACAGATTGGAAAACCCTTTCAGTGCAGTACCATCCGAAATCACCTCCTTCAATAACCAATGAATATGTGGCGGCATCAGATCAGATCTGGTGCCGCTGCGAAAATCAAAACAGGAAGCAAAGCCGCAAGGCGGATTTTCAAGGCGAAATGCAAAAAGCAGATTCGCAAAATGAAACAGGAGAACGAAAATGAACGGTTTGAATTCAAGAACTGTTGCAATAATTTCATATATAACCTGGATAGGCTGGGTCTTCGCGCTGATCGTGAGAAACCCGCGCGACGCGTTCGTGACACATCACCTGAATCAGGCTTTGATGATCAACATCATCAGGTGCGCCGCGTCGCTGATAATTTTCTTCCCGATCTTCGGAAGACTTGCCTCGTGGATCATCGGAGTCGGCGCCCTGGCTCTCTGGCTACTTGGCATCTACAGGGCGTACAAGTGGAGCACGGAGCCACTTCCCATAATCGGAAAGGCAAGGCTCATCGATTAATCAAAAGGGGTTTAAAAATATATTTTTCGGGGAACAGCTGGTTATCAGCCTTCGGAACTGTTGCAATTACACTGTGAATCTCAATATATGAAATTCACAGTGTTTTTTCAATGCTTGCGGGCTGCCGGTTTCCCCGAAAAAGACAATTGCCGGGGAAACTGCGGGTTACCGGCCTCTGGAACTGTTGCAATTACACTGTGAATCTTGATATATGAAATTCACAGTGTATTTTCAACGCTGGAGACGATTGGGTAAATCATTCCGCCAATCGTGCAGCCGGGCAAATCGCTCAAAGCCATATTTTATGTTGCTAATTTATTTTTTTATGGCAATAGCAACATTTTTTCAACGATTGCGAGGCCTGTTTTTTCGGAATCGAAAGAATTATTTGAAAAAACGCGAAAATGCGGTCCGCAAACGAAAGAAAAGTATTGCTAATTATCATATATGAAATTAGCAACATTTTTTCAAGGCTGCAGCGGGTGGGGCAGGCACATTCGTCATTCCCGCAGGCAGGGGGACAAACAAATTCAGTGTTGCAGCAGGCGGACGGAATGTGAAAATTAGCAAAAACTAATTTTCTGGCTCTTTCCCCTTTGCGGGAGAGCATCTTTCAGTTACAATGTATTCGGATGCGGAAGGCTCCAAAAAGACACAAACAGGAGTTGCGGAGCCGGAATAGAGAGGAAGGCTCCAAAAAGACACAGTAAGGACAGGCAATGGTACTCAAAGATCTGAAAATAGGAGAAAGCGCTATAATACGGAAAGTCGGCGGGGAAGGTGCGCTCAGGCAGCACTTTCTTGACATGGGTCTGATCCCGGGCGTGGAAGTGACGATGGTCAAGCTGGCGCCTTTGGGCGACCCGATGGAAGTGCGTCTGCACGGATACGAGCTGACACTCCGTAAGGAAGAGGCTTCGCAGATCGAAATAAAAAAGGTAAAAAGCGCAGACGCGCAAGGCGGCGTAGGCGCGGAAACAGAGCCGGCCGGAAAGGACGGGGCGGCGCAGGGACGGGCGCGGACTGATGTACGTGAAAGCGAGCATCCGGGTCTTGGTGAAGGAGGACGTTTCCACGCTAAGGGCGAAGGGGATCCGCTCCCTGACGGCACTACGCTCACTTATGCCCTTGTGGGGAACCAGAACTCAGGGAAGACCACCCTGTTCAATCAGCTTACAGGATCAAACCAGCACGTGGGGAACTTCCCCGGCGTGACTGTCGACAGGAAGGACGGCGTGATAAAAGGACATCCGGACACCCTGGTAACCGACCTTCCGGGAATTTATTCGATGTCCCCTTACAGCAGTGAGGAGATCGTTTCGCGTAATTTTGTACTGAACGAAAAACCCCACGCGATCATCAACATCATAGACGCCACCAATATCCAGAGAAACATGTATCTGACCATCCAGCTTCTGGAGATGAACAAGCCCATGGTAGTGGCTCTCAACATGATGGATGAAGTGACAGGCAACGGCGGCTCTATAGACATCAACGCTATGGAGGCGGCTCTTGGCGTGCCGGTTGTACCGATCTCGGCGGCAAAGAACGAAGGCGTCGACGAGCTCATAGCTCACGCCATTCATATCGCCCACTTCCAGGAAAAGCCTATGAAGCAGGACTACTGCAGCGAAGAGCACAAGAACGGAGCCGTTCACAGGTGTCTGCACGCAGTTATACACATGATCGAAGACCACGCGAAGAGAGCGGACATCCCGCCAAGATTC
>JAUMVF010000113.1 GCA_030530305.1 Bacillota bacterium | reverse complement strand
CATCGAAGGTGACGAGCTGATCATGGATGCCCTTAAACTTGACCAGAACGAAAAAGAAACTCTGGAGCACATGATCCTGCAGATGGAAAAAGAATGCGGCCTGGACAGGAGCGCGGCTATGGCCGACATGCGTTTCACATTCATAAAGAACGTATGCGACAGCGCGGTCATCAGGCGCAGAGAGCCGAAAGAACGCGTCCGTTCCAGAAAACTGGACCGGATCCTTACAGGAAAATACACAGCTATACCGGTATTCATCGGTATCATGATAGGAATATTCATACTCACCTTTAACGTGATCGGAGCTTGGCTCCAGGATCTGCTGCAGAAGGGGATCGACGCCCTGGCAGCGGCAACAGACGCGGCCATGACGGCGGGAGGCGTCAACGAAGTGATCCACGGCCTGGTGATCAAAGGGATTTTCGCCGGCGTGGGAAGCGTGCTCAGCTTCGTGCCCATAATCGTTGTGCTGTTCTTCTTCCTTTCGCTTCTTGAAGACAGCGGATACACTGCGAGGGTAGCCTTCATAATGGACAAACTTCTGAGAAAGATCGGCCTTTCGGGCAGGAGCATCGTTCCCATGCTCATCGGTTTCGGGTGCACGGTGCCTGCGGTAATGGCCACCAGGACCCTGCCCAGTGAACGAGACAGGAAGATGACTATCCTTCTGACGCCGTTCATGAGCTGCTCGGCAAAAATTCCGATCTACGCGTTTTTCGCAAGCGCGTTTTTCCCGCACAAAGGCGGATTCGTGATGACAGGCCTTTATCTGCTGGGAATAGTCGTAGGAGTCATAATGGCGCTGGTCCTCAAGAACTCCCTGTTCAAGGGCGAGGCTGTGCCTTTTGTCATGGAGCTTCCCAATTACAGGATGCCTACACTGAAAAACACATGCAGGCTCATGTGGGAAAAAGCAAAGGATTTCCTGCAGAGAGCATTCACCATAATCTTCATAGCTACAATCGTGATCTGGTTCCTCCAGAGCTTCAGCCCGTCCATGCATCTGGTGGCGGACTCAAGTGACAGCCTGCTGGCAAAACTGGCCGAGCTTATCACACCGGTATTCGAACCGCTGGGTCTTGGAGACTGGCGGATATGTACCGCCCTCATCAGCGGATTTATCGCAAAGGAAAGCGTAGTTGCGACTCTGCAGGTGCTCTTTGGCGCCGCTGGAGGGATCGCTGCTTCCATAACGGCGCTGGCCGCGGGAACTATACTTGTTTTCTCGCTTCTGTATACGCCATGCGTGGCGGCCATAGCCTCCGTCAAGCGTGAGCTGGGAACCAAATGGTCAGTGCTCATGGTGATCTGGCAATGCGTGATCGCCTGGATATGCGCGTTCATCTTCAAACTCATCGCCTCGTGCTTCTTCTGATGCAGGCCCCGGAAGTTATACGCTTGTTTTGATGTGCAGCTCTGACCGCAGGACCCAGGCGCCGCGCCTGTTTCTGATGTGCAGCTCCGGTCATATAAAGTGATATTTCATGCCCGCCCGAAGGCGGGCTTTTTATATGCTTCCGCACCGCCGGGGCATGTCGCAACATAATTGAAATGAAACATTATGGCTGGTATAATATTTTTGTTAGTTTTTGACCAGAGACAGGGAGATTCACTATGATAAAAAAAGCAGCAGTTATAATTCTTTCTTTCATGATGGCGGTTGTATTCATGCCGGAAGTCGCGCTGACAGCGGCGGCAGATGATGATACGACCGCAGGAACACAGGAACAGATGCCGGAGCCGGCAAAGGATCCGTTCAACTACACGACGGAGAGCGCCGCAAAAGCAGCAGTAAAAGACGCAGAGTCTGCGTTTCCTGAGTTTTTCGATCTGAGGAATGTAGACGGCAGGAACTATGTCACGCCGGTGAAATTCCAGAACCCCTTCGGCTCATGCTGGGGGTTTGCAGCGATAGCGGCGGCCGAGTCAAGCATACTCGGGAATTCTGAACTTAACAAAGACGGAGAAGGTAATCCTATATACAGCACCAGCCTGAATATGGAACCGGATGCTGACGGCAAAGGCGCAGACGGGCTGCCGGTACTTGACCTTTCTGAGAAACAGATAGTTTACTTCAGTGTGACACCGATCAATGACCCGGCTAATTCCCAGAACGGAGAAGGAACGTACACCAGGTACATGAAGACGGCGTCGCAGAAGATGAACGCCGGAGGATTCTCGATTTTTGCGACATCCCTGTTTTCATCGGGCGTAGGTCCTGTCCTTGAGTCTTATCCGGACAGCGACGGCATCCTGGAATACCACGGAAAGGATAAATCAGTAATAAAAAAATTCGTACCGTTCGACGGTAAGAAGGAAAACTACTGCTATGATGACGAGGACGACTGGTCTCTTGGTGAAAAATGGAGATTCAGGCAGTCATATGTACTAAAGGAATCATTCATGCTCCCGAGTCCGGCGACCAAGGATGAAGAAAATTACAAATATACATATAACCCTGCAGGCACAGCAGCTATCAAGGATCAGCTCATGCAGAACCGGGCGGTGGAGATAGGATTCTGCGCGGATACATACATGCCGGGCCAGGAAGAAGAGGAAGGCCAGTACATCAATGACAACTGGGCGCATTATACCTATGAGTACAATGAGAATGTCTATCCGGACCACGCTGTGACTATCGTGGGATGGGATGATAATTACCCGAAGGAAAATTTCGCTCACAAACTCGATGGTATGAGTGAAACGGCAGCATACAAGCTTACTACTCCGAAGAATAACGGCGCGTGGCTGGTGAAGAACAGCTGGGGAAGCGGACAGCGCCAGTTCCCCTACCGCGGGCCGGGAAACTGGGGAATCAAACCGGGACAGGATAAGGTCCCATACGATCCGGACGCGGCTGCTGAGTCAGAGGCCGGTACGGGATATTTCTGGCTTTCATATTATGACAAATCAATAGAGACACCTGAAGCTCTTGAATTCGACAGGAGCAATGTGGATTCCGCGTATAATCTGGATCAGTATGATTTCATGCCTGTAACGGATATTTTTGGCATGGATATCGATTCGAAGGTGCTTACTGCGAATGTGTTCAAAGCCAACGGGCTTCAGACTCTGGAGCAGGTTTCCTGCCAGTCCTCCTTCCCAGGAACGACTGTGACCAGCAGGATATATCTGCTGCGGGATGCGTTTACCGGACCGACAGACGGGAAACTGATGGATAAAGTGAGCGCGACATATGAGTATGGCGGATTTCATAAGATGACTTTGAATAAGCCGCTGACGATCCAGAAGGGGCAGTCATATGCTGTGGTACAGGAGCATAGAACGAAGGAAGGCAGCTATGCCTTCTGTATGCCCGTAGGCGATCCTAAAAGCATAGCTATGGCATTTGGCGGAGACCGCTGGCAGGTCGGTGTGATCAATAAAAAGGAAAGTTATCTGTATTATGGCAAATGGATGGATTATTCCCTTAAATCAACAAAGAAGAAACTGATGGGAGGAGACGAAGTTCTGGTGGGCATGCAGACCTTTGACAACTTCCCGATAAAAGGGTACGCAGAACCGGAGGAAGAGAATATACGCATAAAAGTAAGCGGCAGATTCAACTACGGCAAACTGAATCCTGAACTCAGAACGGGCACATTGAAACTTGATCTGCGGGGTGATGCGGATCTGGATGTTTCAGAATCGAATGTTGAATGGAGCATGCCGAAATCCGGCGAAGAAATCATAAAGATAACCCCCTACAGCGAGGACCCGACTGAGCTGGATATAGAGGTGAAGAAACTGGGGTCGACATATGTCTATGCTACCGTGGACGGTGTCAACGGCAAGACTCTTACGAAAGTGATGCGTATCAACGTCAGAAAAGACCTGATCACTGACGCATTCTTTGATCAGGACATAATGGTATATAACGGTAAAGCCCGCAAACCAAGGGTTTCCGTTTTCAACAGCCTGGGAAACAAAGTAGCCGCAAAGCACTATACTATTACCTGGGCAAACAATAAGAAGTGCGGGAAGGCGAAAGCTACTGTCAAAGCCAAGGCAAGTTCTCCGACCTACCGGGGGACGATAGTCAGTTACTTCCAGATCATTCCGGCGAGATCAGTGATCAAAAAGATGGAGACCGGCAAGAAAAAGCTGACAGTTACCATCAAAAACCAGAAGGCCTCCGGAGTGGACAGCTACCAGTTCAGGTATAAAGTGAAGGGTACCGGCAAGTGGCTCACAAAGACTATGAAGGCCGGCAAAAACAAGACAAAAATTACTTTCACCGGACTGAAGAAAGGAAAGCGCTATGTAGTAAAAGTCCGTGCAAAGGATAAAATATCCGGATTTGGCAAATTCAGCAAGGCAAAAGTAAGTAAAAAAATAAAGTAAGAGAGTTGTTTTTAAACGCAGCGGCAGGAGGAACAATGCAAAGCCGCAGAAAGAAAGGAGAACACGATGGATATCAAAGAAACACTGAAGGAATTCCTCGACAAGACAGACATCGATGAAAAACTCGGTGACGAGCTGAAGAACGTAAAGGGCAAGGTTCAGGAACTTCTGGACAAGACAGACGTTGATGAGAAGGTTGCCGGTGAGCTGAAGGGACTGAAGGCAAAGGCTCAGGATATTCTGGACAAGACAGACATCGATGACAAAGTA
>JAUMVF010000112.1 GCA_030530305.1 Bacillota bacterium | reverse complement strand
ACGAAGTGGGACATCACATAGTCCGCCGTAAAGATGCTAGACAAAATAATAGCCAAGGTCTCCCGCAGACGGAAGCTCAAGTGTCCAGAAAGACGCAGCAGCAGAGGATTGATCATTTCTACGATCAAGACTCCGCCCAGGCCAAAGAGGATCAAATTCCCTATCCATACACGGCCGTGCAGATTCATGGGCTTTTGACTGTAATCCCACCAGCGGGCATGGAATCGTTTCTCAAGAACAAAGCTCGTCATATACTCAACGACGCCGCATAAAATAAACGAAACCATGAATGTTGTACCGACAGAGGATTCCAATGGTGAAAGCCCTTTGACCGCGATTGTGATCAGGGCCGCACCTGAGCCATAAATCGGCAACCACGGTCCTGTAAGGAAACCGCGGTTGATGAACCGATGGAACTGGAAATACTTCAGAGTGACTTCAATACACCAACCGAGAAAAGCGTATGCGAAAAACAGCAATATGAGATTGATAAGGCTTTCTGCCGTCATTATCTGAACTCCTTTGTATGGACATCAATGTAATGCATATGCATGAATTCATCATCGTTTTCTTTTGCTGCGAAAATCGGCAAAATAGTTAGAGATCAAAGTGAGCGCGAACTTTTGCACTTCTTTGTCCTGTCTTAGAGATTGAGCGATCTCCAAAGCGTGGCGAAGTTTGATCTCTGTCAAATCTGTAAGAGTAAAAGCTCCGGTAGATGTCATGATTTGAAAGAAGTCCTCGATGAAGGTCTCCCGCTCCTCCAGACTCATTCCTGCAAGCGTCTCGTTCATGGCTTTTTTAAACATTGCACTGCTTGAACTCAGTTCTTCCGAGCGCACAAAGCCAGTGCCGAGTACTTCCCATGTAAAGCCATCATGTGCTCTGGCGCCAAAGCAAGTACTTGTGACTATTTCAGGATCTTTGCCCGTTGAGAGCAACAAACCGACAATAGAGTTCTGCGGGATCAGAGAATGAAGTTTCGGTAAAAGCCTGCGATATCCTTCCTGATTTAAAAAGTCTTCCCGAAAACCGGGTCCGTCAAAACTGTAAACGCTGATGATCCGATCCTGGAGATCCTGCGGGAGCATCGAAGAAGCATAAACGGCAAGATTCCCACCTTTGGAGTGCCCACACACGATAAAGCTGCCATCATAAGCATCCATTGCCCAGCGAAGATAACGCAGGGCGTCTTCCTGCGCTGGGATCGTATCGATGATGGACATGCGGAAGTTTTCTTTCCAGGCAAAGATATTGTCATCAGTACCACGGAATGTAATAAATCGAGTGCCGTCAGGAATCTGGACCGTCAGTGCCGAAAACTGTTCCGCATTGTCAATATTATCAACCCTTCTGTAGCCAGAAAGCATCAGAGAACGAAAGCGAGGAACTGATGGCAGCCGATAAAAACTATCGAGAACTAACGGAGATGTCGCGATTCCAAGAGAGACACTGTCGTTTCCGACATGTGCACGATAAGCTTCAACGACCTCAACCAGATCTGCTTCCTGTTCATCCTCAGGAACTATGCCTGTCAGATCCGGACACCCGATTTTGGAGATGAGGTAGTAATCCGCTTCATTGGCAGGGCTGTTCATAAAACTCAGATCTCCGCGCCAGTCCAAATAATCAAAGAGATCAGCCATGAAAAATCTTCCTTTCTTCAGCTACTCCTTAATTCCAAGCGCAGCAAAAACGGAATCGACCACTGCATGTCCCGTGCGTTCCATCGCTTCGTACGTGCTTCCCGCAACGTGCATGCCCGCGAGGAAGTTATCCAATCCGAACAGTGGGTTATCCACGGACGGCGGCTGTTCCTCGAAGACGTCCAGTCCTGCCGCGGAAATCCGCCCCTCCGTCAGCGCCTCATACAGCGCACTCTCGTCGACCAGACCCCCACGTGCTGTGTTGACTAGGATCAGCCTGGTATTGGCATGCTGAAGGACTTCCGCATCGATCATATGCCATGTATCATCCGTCAGAAGGCAGTGCAGACTCACGTAGTCACAGGATTGGAACAGCTCTTTTAGGTCTGTGACGGGCTGAAACCCAAGCACGCTTATCTCCTCGGGTGTACGGTGCGGATTATAGCAGAACACTTCCATGCGAAAGCCGTCTCTTGCGATCTGTGCGACCTCGTGCGCAATATGCCCGCTTCCAATCAGCCCGAGCTTTTTCCCGCTCATCTCGATGCCGACTGTCTCGGGCATCCCGAATCTGGGCAGCTGACCAGCATGGGTTTTCTTATCGATGTAATTGACCTTGCGGGACAGATCCAGCATCATGGCAACGGCAAATTCCGCCACGGAACGGGCGTTGCTGCCCGGCGTGTTTTTCACGGAGATCCCCGCCTCTTTCGCCGCCTCCACGTCGATCCGGTCAAGACCCACACCGTGCTGCTGAATGAGCTTGCAGCGTGTTGCTTTTCTGATCACATCACCATGACAGTACTGCTGGCGGACGATGATGGCATCCAGTTCCTCCGGATGGTCAAAGTTGTCCACAAGCTCCACGTATCGCTTCAGCCGTTCGACAGCCGATGGTGCGATCGGGTCATTCAGATAGACTTTCATTTGCTTCTGTCTCCTTTTTGGAGGGCATTTTACGTCTCGATATTGTCCAATCAAAGGATATTCTGGTTCAAGCCGAGAAAAAGATTCCGGACGGCAGTATTATACCATGGAGCAGGGATAGAATCCAGCCGAAAAGAGTGAAGAAAACATTGGTACACTCGTTTCTTGGATATCTTTCTCCAGCGCAGTTTGAGGCAAAATATGGCAGCAAAAAAAAGATAATGACCGGTCGATATAAGGTGACCGGTCAAAATTTTTACTCTTCAGATTTTAACAGTTTCGCTTTTGTGCCGCAAAACGGGCAAACCGAAAAAAGCCCGAAATTTAAGGGAAAAAATAACAGTGCGGGAACCGATTTTGATATTATTGTTCGAAATCGGTTGCCGCACTAAAAGCTTGGTGCATTTCTCATTTTCGTGGTGCATTTCGGGAGAAAGCTTGGTGCATTGACCGAAATCGTGGTGCATTTTAGGAAAACCGTGGTGCATAACTGGCTGGCGTGGTGCAACCGTCTCTCACTGTGCCAGAAATGGCATGATTGTCATAAACAGGTCCCCCTTCCGAGGAAAATTGATACAAGCACACTTTGCACCCAGCATGCACCCAAAATGCGGCTGGGTGCATAATCGTTGGGTGCATACCCGCACACGATTGTGCATACAGAAAGAGCGCGCCTATTCATGAAAAGGGGCTGCCTTTTTTCGGCAGCCCCAGTTAAGTTAATGCTGAAAGGGATCAGATCACATGGTATTCCTTCAACAGCTTTTCCACGTCGGTTCCTCTGATGAAGTCAAGTGCCTTGCCAACTGCAATTTTCTGCTTGAAGCCCAGCTTCATCTCTGTGAGCGGCGCGCCGTCCCGCATGCTGATCGTCGCCTTCAAAAGATCACGCACATCGTAGATGCTGCCCCAGACCTCCGGGACGCCGCGATCCACGTTCATGAGGGTGTAGACCGCCACCATAGCCGTGCGCATGGAATACTCCGTGGTGAATACGGTATCTCTCGGAACCTCCGCGAAATTACCGAGGAAGGCGAAGTTCACTGCACCTTCCGGTACGACTTCAGGTCTGTCGCCTGCGGTGCGCGGCATGAAATACGCGCTGGCGAACGGCATCATAACGGGGATCGTCCTTGCGCTGTTGGAAGCCAGCTCCTCGATCTGATTCACAGGAACACCAAGATGATACAGCCACTCCATACAGATCTCTTTGCCGGTGCAATCGCGCATGTTCTTCTTGACGTAATCGCCGGGACGATCAGTGAACAGCCCATAGAGCCACACGAGGCACTGATCCTTCGGCTGGGAATGGAACTGCGGCTGGCGGTTAATCGTCCAGCTCAGAAGCCAGCCGGAATCTCTGGCGGTCACGATGCCGCCTGTGACGACCTTGCCCGACAGGGGATCGCGCTGGCAGATGTTCTTGATATAGGGCAGGATCTTCTCATCCAGCGTGTTGACGGTAACGCCCATCCAGTTGCACTCTTCCGGATTGCCATAGAAGATCTCCGGGTGACCGAAGGAGGGATCCTGCGCGGCGATCTTGCGCCACAGATCGAAGGCCCCGCCGGGACGGATCTCCTTGATGTACTCGCAGGTCTTATCCTGCCCGCCGATCGAGGAGTTCTCCACATTGCTGCCGTTCGTGATGAAAAGATAGTCGCTTTCGGTCAGATCCAGGAACTCCTGTCGGCCGTCCACGAGAAGCTCCACACGTTTTGCGACCTTTCTCCCATCGTGGATATCAAAGCGAACGTCCATGACCTGGGTGTTGAAATGGAACTGCGCACCATGGCTCTCCAGGTACTTGACCATGGGGAGAATCATGGACTCATACTGGTTGTACTTCGTGAAACGCAGAGCCCGCAGGTCAGGCAGACCGTCGATGTGGTGGATGAAGCGCTGCATATAGCGCTTCATTTCCAAAGCGCTGTTGCAGTCGTAGAACGCGAACATCGTCCTCCAGTATCCAAAAGAAAATGTGAGGAACTTTGAGGAGCTTTGCCCCGTTTTGAATCGGACTTCCCCAAATATTCCCCAATTTCAAAAATCGCCAAAAGAATTTGCTTCAAAAAGTTAAGAAAACAGCCGGTTTCTATTGAAAACCGGCTGTTTTTGTGGCACGTTGCACCAAAAAAGATATTTTGCTTTTTTGTGTTATCGAGGGC
>JAUMVF010000010.1 GCA_030530305.1 Bacillota bacterium | reverse complement strand
CATCATGGGCGTTGAGATACAGGAAAGATCATGCCGCAGCGCGGAAAAGACCATAAAGTAAAACGGTCTCGAAGGGCGCGTAATGGTGGTTCAGGGCGATGTTTCGCGGTTTGATGAACTGCGGGATAAGATAAACGAAGCCGCCGGGGAAAAACTGCAGGACGGGTGCTTTGACGCCGTCACGGCCAATCCGCCTTATACCGGGGGCAGCAAAGGACTGACTAACAGCACTGACGCTAAAATGATCGCAAGGCATGAAGTGGCATGCACGCTGGAGGATTTCTTCACAGCCGCAGCCGGCCTTCTGAAAAGCAAAGGTCATTTTTTCATGATACACAGACCCGCAAGGCTGGTGGATATTTTCTCCCTTGGAAGAAAATACGGACTGGAGCCCAAAGAAATAAGAATGATCCGGCCGGACAAAGAGTCATCCCCGTCAATGGTGCTCGTGCACATGATCAGAAATGGAGGCGCCGAACTGAAGGTCGGGGAGGACCTGTTCATACGGGATGAGTCAGGTGATTACAGCCGTGAGATAGAAGAGATTTACGAAAGAGGAAAATACCAGAAATAAACAAAAGGTTGAAAAATTTTCCATTTTAAGTATAATTAGTAATACACAACACTGAGAAAGAGAGGTTCAGCATTATGACAATTGATCTTAAGACACTTGGGTTTGTAGTTATAGGAATAGCGCTTCTGATACTGATCATTTACCTGATCCTGCTTGTCAGAAAAGCAATAGATACTCTTAAGAGAGCGGATGTAGTATTAGACGACTGTCAGGATGTGACCGGCGTGGCGTCGACAAGAGTGATACAGCTCGACGGCGCAGTTGATGATCTTGCAGATTCCATTACAGGAGTTGCCGACTCATTCAGGGGAGGCCAGGAAAAAGGCAAGACCTTAGGTACGGTTCTCAATGCTGTCGGATCGATCAAGGATATTCTTTCTGGCGACGACGATCCTGAAGTGAAAGAAGCGAAAAAGAAAGAAAAAGAAGAAGAGAGAGCAAGGAAAAGAGAAGCGAAAAAGAGAGAAAGACAGATAGCAAGGGACAAAGCCAGAGAAGAAAAAAAGAAGGAAAGACAGGAAAGACGGGAAAGAGAAAAACAAGCGAAGAAGAATAAATAGGGGATTTCTTGATTGATGAAAGGAGTTCGAAATGAAAGCGACAGGAATAGTAAGAAAAGTCGATGAGCTGGGAAGGATAGTCATACCTATCGAACTCAGAAGGACCCTTAATATAAAGATAAAGGACCCTATTGAGATATATGTGGATGATGACTGCATCCTTCTGAAGAAATATGAACCTGCCTGTATTTTCTGCGGAAGCGCGGAGGATGTACAGCAGATCAACGGCAAGAACGTTTGCAGAAACTGCATAGACGAGCTGAAGAAGCTCTAGCAGGAAATGATCGTTAGAATAAAAACAGTCCGGACGGTAATCGCCCGGACTTTTCTTTTTCTATAAACCGTTTTTACAGACCGCACCGGCGCGAAGCCTATGACCCGCCCCGCCGTTTTGAGGTCCTATAACCCGCACTGGCGCTTTTTCGAATTCTCGATATGTTCTTTCATAGCCTGAGCGCCTGCGTCTTCATCCTTTTCGGTGAAGGCTTTGAAGATCTTCCTGTGTTCCTCCAGAAGAATCTGCAGGTAGTCATCACTCTTTTTTCTTTCCTCACCTACATATCTGGTGTACTCCTGATAGGAAGAGATCATATGCTCCAGCATTCTGTTGTGGCAGGCTGTGGAGATTATCTGATGAAAACCCTTGTTGATATTGGTCATCTTTTTTATGTCGTTTTTCATGGTGTAGAATTCCATGAATTCGAAGGTCTCCTCCAGAGCAGTCATTTCTTCTTCAGTGATCCGCTGGATGGCCCATCTTACAGCCTGGACCTCGTTGACCATGCGCAGGTCAAATATATCCCTGATATCCCGCTCGCTCATGCCTACGACGAATGAGCCTCTGTTAGGGATATTCTCCACAAGACCGTTTATTTCCAGCTGTCTCAGAGCCTCTCTGACCGGAGTACGGCTCACGGAGTATTCGTCGCAGAGCCTCTGTTCAGTCAGTTTCTCACCCTCCTTCAGCTTGCCCATTAGGATGTCCCGCTGAAGCATAGAGTACAGGTTGTTGGACAGTGGAAGACTGCTGTTGGTAATGTCTTCAGAATATTTGTAAAGTACCATAATTTTCTCCTTGCCCTTTTACAGGCTGCTTATAACAGCTGCGGTGAAGTCGTCTGTGGTATTGCCTTTTTCATCTGAAGTCATATTGAGAGACGCGGTAGCCTTATCGAGAGCAGCGTTCAAGATGTCAGCTTTTTCGATACGGCCGATGTGTCTGAGCATCATCTCAGCGGCTTTTACTATACTGGAAGGATTAGCGTAAGCTCCTCTGCCTTCTTTGATCATTCTGGGAGCGCTGCCGTGGATGGCTTCGAACATAGCGTACCTGCTTCCCATGTTGACGCTTCCCGCGGTGCCGACGCCGCCCTGTATCTGGGCTGCCTCGTCAGTGATGATATCGCCGTAAAGGTTAGGCAGAACGAATACGTTGAATCTGCTGTTCTGCGGCTCTTTGATCAGGTTTGCCGCAGTGATGTCTACATAGTAATCGTCCACTTCGATGTCAGGATAGTCTTTGGCCACTTCATAGCAGAGGCTTAAGAACTTGCCATCTGTCTTCTTCATGATATTGGCTTTTGTGACTATCGTCACGTGCTGGTTGCCGTTGTTTTTGGCGAACTCAAAAGCAGCCTTCGCGATACGCTTTGTGCCGGCTGTGGTGGTGACTTTGAAGTCGATGGACATATCGTCGCCTATATCCACGCCCTGGCTTCCGAGAGCGTATTCGCCTTCAGTGTTTTCTCTGAAGAAAGTCCAGTTGATGTTCTTTTCAGGAATGGAAACAGGTCTTACGTTGGCGAAAAGATCCAGTTCCTTTCTGAGTTTTACATTGGCGCTTTCAAGATTCGGAAGATCGTCGCCTTTGCCCGGAGTCATTGTCGGGCCCTTGAGGAGCACGTTGCATTCCTTGATGGCTGCGAGCACGTCCTCAGGCACAGTTTCCATTTTTGCCACTCTGTTCTCGATGGTCAGACCTTTGATATCGCGGAGCTCAATGGTGCCCGCGCTGATCTCATCAGCCAGAAGAGTCTCGAGTATCTTCCTGCATGATGCTGTGATAATGGGGCCGATGCCGTCTCCGTCAACTATACCGATTATAGTTTTATCCAGTTTGGAATAGTCGGTCATTTCTCCGGCAGCGTTGAGCCTTTCGACTCTTGCCAGCTGCTCTTCGACTATCTTTTCAAATGCTTTTATATATTCCACTTTTATTCTCCTTTGATGGCGTTGAACCTGCGCCTGCTATTCTCCTTTGATGGCGTTGATCTTGCCGCCCTTTAGTATCATGTTGATCTCAAGATCTGAGAAGTTGGTCTCAGCCTTGTAGATTTTGCCTGTCTTCACGTCTTTGACCTCTACGACAGGATTCTTCACCTGTTCAGGCGCGTTCTCGATAACGAGTTCCTGTCCGAGTTCAAATGTGTCGTAATCAGCAGGATCAGCAAATACCAGAGGCATGATTCCGCTGTTGATCAGGTTGGACCTGTGGATCCTTGCGAAGGATTTGGCCAGAACGAATTTTACGCCAAGGTAAAGTGGTGCCAAAGCTGCGTGCTCACGGCTGCTTCCCTGACCATAGTTCTCGCCGCCTATGATAGCGCATGCTCCCGCGTCCTTACATCTCTGGGCGAAACCGCTGTCGATCTTCTCGAAGCAGTAGTTGGCCAGATGAGGTACGTTGGAACGGTAGGGCAGAAGTCTTGAGTCGGACGGCATGATGTCGTCTGTTGTGATGTTGTCTCCCGCGTGGAGAGTGACTTTTGCGCTTACGCTCTCAGGAAGGGCTGTATTTCTCGGGAACGGCTTGATGTTCGGTCCCATCTCAACTTCTGTATTGGACTTGTTGGTTCCTTCAGGATAAACGACGAAGTTGTCGTTGAACGGGAAGTCGGCTGCTTCGATAGCCGGAAGCGTCTCGCCTGATGCGCTGCCGTCTGTCAGCACGCCTTTTACTGCGGAAATAGCAGCTGTCTCAGGACTCACGAGATATACCTGTGCGTCCAGCGTGCCGCTTCTTCCCTTGAAGTTCCTGTTGAAAGTCCTGAGGGAAATGGCTCCTGATTTAGGAGACTGTCCCATTCCGATGCACGGACCGCAGGCGTTTTCGATTATCCTTGCGCCTGAGGCGATGATGTCTGCCAGAGCGCCGTTCTGGGCCATCTTAGTGAGGATCTTGCTTGATCCCGGGGAGATCACCAGACTTACGTCAGGATGTACTTTTCTTCCCTTGAGGATGGCTGCGACTTTCATCAGGTCTGTGTATGATGAGTTGGTGCAGGAGCCGATGGCTACCTGGTCAACTTTGATCTCGCCTATATTCGCAACGGAGTCCACGTTGTCCGGGCTGTGTGGCTGAGCAGCGTACGGAACCAGACTGTCAAGGTCCACGATGAGTTCCTGATCGTATACTGCGTCATCGTCTGCAGCCAGAGGCGTGTAGTCGTCTTCGCGTCCTTCTGACTTCAGATATGCTTTGGTATTCTCGTCACTTGGGAATACTGATGTGGTAGCGCCCAGTTCTGCGCCCATGTTGGTGATGGTAGCTCTGTCAGTTACTGAGAGAGATTTCACGCCGTCTCCTGTATATTCTATGATCTTGCCTACGCCGCCTTTTACGGTGAGTTCCTTCAGGACATAAAGGATAACGTCTTTTGCAGATACCCACGGCTTCAGCTGTCCGTTGAGCTGGACCTTGACTACCTGAGGCACGGTAAGGCTGTAAGTGCCTTTTGCCATAGCTACGGCTACGTCAAGTCCGCCGGCTCCGATGGCTATCATTCCGAGACCGCCGCCTGTAGGTGTGTGGCTGTCTGAACCAAGCAGAGTTTTGCCCGGCTTGCCGTAATTCTCCAGATGGAGCTGATGGCAGATGCCGTTGCCCGGCTTGGAGAAGAGCACGCCGTGTCTCTGTGCGACGCTCTTGATAAAAGCGTGGTCGTCAGCGTTCTCAAAGCCTGTCTGGAGAGTGTTGTGGTCGATGTAAGCCACAGAAAGTTCTGTCTTTACTTTTTCCACATCCATAGCCTCCAGCTGAAGGTATACCATAGTTCCTGTTGAGTCCTGAGTGAGAGTCTGGTCGATCTTGATGGTTATCTCGTTTCCCGGAACGAGAGAGCCTTCTACCAGATGGTTTTCAAGAATCTTGTAAGCAAGTGTTTTTCCCATTTCCTGATCTCCTTTACAAGTTGAAATAATTAACATTATACAAGTATCCAAAGATACAATTTTATCTTCGTATACAATTATACAATTTGATAGCGGTTAGGTCAATACTTGCAGAGAAAAACCTGCGACAATTCTAATGGTCTTGTGAAGAAACGTGAAAACGTTGGCGACTTTTCTATATATACAATTTGTCGCCAACGTTTCAATGGTTACAGTAGTTCAAAAAACGCAAAACCCTGTCATCAACCGGAAGTTTTGGAAAAAGTCCGATTTCAGCAGGCTGCAAAGCCCAAAGTGTTGGCGATAATTTCATATATATAAATTGTCGCCAACATTTTAGGGATTGCAGGTTTGAAACAATTCCGTTTGCGGTGCTTTGGGGCGAAATTGGTTGAGAACTTCATAATTAGAATAAAACACGGGCGTTTCGATAACTCTTATGTGGTATAATTTTCACATGATGCGGCAGGGCGCCGTGAAAGGGGAAAACTCATATGTTCGGTTATATCCGTGCGGACAACACGCAGCTGAAAATGTATGAATATGAGCTGTACACAGGCTACTACTGCGGAGTGTGCAAATCTATCGGGAGCCGCTACGGGCAGATCCCGAGGCTTGCGCTGACTTATGACGCGGCTTTTCTTGCTATGTGCCTGGAAGCCCTGAACGATACGCCGGACAAACCGGTAATGGAAAGATGCATAACCCATCACATAAAGAAAAAGACTGTCATCAGAAACAACGCTATCGACTACGCGGCGGACGTGATGCTGATCCTGGCATGGCATAATCTTCTTGACGACGCTAACGACGAGGGAAAGATATACGCCAAAGCCGCCACAACACTGATGAAGAGAAAATACGAAAAACTCTCAAGGAAAAGACCCCAGCTGTGTTTTGACGTGGAAAGATGCCTGGATGAAATGAGCCGGCTGGAGAAAGTAAAGTGCGCCAATCTGGACCAGGTGGCGGAGTGTTTTGCCCAGATCATGCAGGCTTTGATCGTTGGCTATAGGGAAAACGATCTGCCGGAAGGCGCGGACAAAGTCCTTTCACGGATCGGATACCATCTGGGCAAGTGGATATATCTGATCGACGCTGTGGATGATATCGAAAAGGATATGAAAAGCGGCGCTTATAATCCGCTGTTCTACAGATTCGGTCTGGGCGAGGAAGAGACCGCTGAAGAGTTCCGGAGCAGGATAGAAGCAGACTGCAGAAGGAATCTGCTCACATATCTTGAGGAGATAGCCAAGTGCTACGACCTGTTGGATATAAAGAAGAACAAAGGGATAATCGAGAATGTCATTTTCATCGGTCTCATGGATCAGACAGAAAAGGTGCTGAAAGGGGAGAAGAACGCTTTGCCCGATCAGACGGACAGCGGTAATTAAAGGTATTTTTCAGCATTCCCGTGTAACATATGGTATAATACAGCATAGACAGAATCGTTATAATTCAAAAGAGGAGAAATACAGATGATAGACGATCCGTATAAAGTATTGGGAGTCAGCCCGACAGCGTCCGACGAGGAGATAAAGGCTGCGTACAGAGAACTGGTAAAAAAATATCACCCTGACAAGTATCAGGACAATCCTCTGGGCGAACTTGCCCAGGAAAAACTCCAGCAGGTCAACGAAGCCTATGATCAGATCATGCGCGGCGGAAGCAGAGGCGCAGGCGCCGGAGCAGGTGACGGATTCAACGGCGCAGGCGGTTTTAACAGGACCCAGACTTCACCGGAGTTTGAAGAGGTTAGAAAGACTATAGACCGGGGCGACCTGAAGAGAGCCCAGGATCTTCTGGATAATATACCGAACAAGCAGAATGCGGAATGGATGTTTTTAAGCGGTATGGTCTCGTACAGAAGAGGATGGTATGACGACGCCGTTGGAAAGATCCAGCAGGCAGTATCCATGGATCCGAACAATATGGAGTACCGTCAGGTGCTCAATTCAGTCCTCGGAGCAGGCTCTATGTATCAGCAGAGATCATACGGTCAGGGATACGGAAACACCGAAGCAGCTCTTTGTCAGGCATGCCAGTGCGCTATATGTCTGGACTGCTGCTGCAGGGGAGTATAGAGTAAGATAATGATGATGCCGGACCGGGAAAAGCCCGGGACCGGCATTTTTTAGGTAAAAGCATATGAGTGAAAGAAGCAGAAAAACAAACAGGCTCGCCCTTGGCGGAATATTCCTGGCGCTGACAGTGGTGTCGCTTTTTATCGCGTCTGTGGTGCCGGGGATCGAGCTGACGTTCTACGCGCTCAGTTCAGTCTTCATCGGGCTGATGATACTGGAAACAGGTATCGGCGGAGGGCTGCTTGTCTACGCGGCGGCGGCGCTTTTAGGGTTCCTTCTGATACCCAATAAGGCTGCGGTGGTCCCGTTCGTATTCTTCTTCGGTATATACGCGGTCATAAAGTGCGTCGCGGAGAAACCGCAGAACAAGGCGGCGCAGATGATAATAAAGGTCGTATTCTTCGCGGCTGTATTCTGCATTGCCTACCTGCTTTTCAAAGGACTTTTCTTCGGGAATATCGATCTGCCGGACTGGTCATTCCCGGCGCTTCTGATAGCGGGTATCGCAGCGTTCATACTCTACGATTTCATTTTCTCGCTCATACTTGAGTTATATAAAAAGCGCGTCAACAAAAATGCCGGCCGGCCAAAGGCGGGAAAGAGCAAGGTGGCAGATGAGATCAAGCTGTCGCACGATGCCCATGATGATGAGCCTTTGGAATGAAACTGCCGGGAAACGCTAGCAGATAAAACACTATAAGAAAAGAGGCGGATCATAAAAATTGATGGATCCGTTTTTTTTGATATTATTACAATGTCCAATAGTATCATTAAGCAAAAGAGGTAATTATATATTATCGTTTGGAGGAAGCCCTATGGAGGAAAAGGAATATTGTTCTGAATATGGGGCTGAGAACAATGCAAATGGAGATTATAAGACCTGTAGCAATTGCGGAGCAAGAGTGAAGGCTATAGCAAAATTCTGTAATAAATGCGGAAGCCCGATGTAATCAGAGTATAAATAGTATAATAAAACATATAGACAGGAGGTTGCGGCCATGAAAAATAAATTAAAATCTGGAATGATATTCATATTGGTAGCGGTGTTTGCGCTATCATGTATCTTTCCTTTCGATTTCGGCGGCAAAGAGCAATCTGTATATGCTGCAGAAGTGAGTAGCGACAGCAAGTCAGTAGGAACCGAAAACGAAGGAGACAACGAGCTGATCTCGATTGCGGATGCCGAGATAGAATTGGGTAGGACCCAGTACGTTTATTCCGGGACTGCAAAAAAGCCTTATGTAGATGTGTATTATGATGGGTGGTGTTTGCAAAAGGACGTGGATTATACAGTCAGGTACTGGAATAATGTCAATGTCGGTACGGCGGTAGTGATTATTACCGGAATAGGCGACTATACAGATGAGGCAACATGTACATTTAAAATAACCAGGAAAGCGCTTCAAAAGAATAAAGTAACGATCCCTTCAAGTAGTTTTTTGTACACAGGAAATAGAATAAAACCCAAAGTCACAGTGAAAAACGGGCAGAAAAAACTTGTCAAGGGGAAAGACTATTCTGTTAGTTACAGAAACAACAGAAGGATAGGTACAGCCAGAGTAATAGTAAAAGGCAAAGGCAATTTCAGAGGAACAGTTACAAAGAAATTCAGGATCAAAAAGTATTTCAGACTCTATAAGAGCAAATACAGTAAATTTATACAGGGGAAGGTGACGAAAAGTCAACTTTCAAGGATTTTGTCTTCAGCAATGTACAGATATACGGATCGCCAGACGATTAATAGAAAACGGGTATCTAACATAGGAAGACCATCTTATGCGTATTTCCACCAATGGATGTTCAGGAAATTAAAAAGCTATCAGTATGAATGGGATGACTATGATGGTACAGTTAGTTGTAAGATAGAGGATGCAAACCGGCTGTTGTCATCATTTGCTTCATTCAGATATAAACCGAACAGAACTTATGCAGATGATGTTTATACAGACAGCACCCACGTATATATATGGGACAGTAGTCCTCGTGTAGATACTTGCAGGACGAAAATCGTTTCTGCGAAACGCTATGCAAGAAAAATTGAAGTAGTTTTTAAATATGGAGGAGAATTTGACAACTATATTGACCGGGACGGATACGAAGGATATCGCACAATATCAGAAAAATATGTAGCTGTACTGAAAAAACAGAGCAATGGCAAATATAAACTGGTTAAAATTAACCTTAGGGATTCCTATGGAATGAAAACGGTCACAAAGAAGAAATACAAGAAAATCATTAAAGGGAGTCTAAGTAAGAAACAGTTGAAGAATGTATTATCCGGTATAATGCAAGTCCGTGCAAGTGTGTATGGTACAACTAAGACGATAAGTAAAAAAAAGATAAGAAAGGCCGGATTGTGGAAAAAGAATAAATATCACATGAGGATTTATGCACAAGCGTTTGTGGGAATAAAAAGACTCCGAACGGCAAATCGGATACTGTCTTCATTTACGTCTTTTCGATTTAAAAAACATCGTTTATATAAAACGAATCATTCAGAATTTTATGCAAAAACAAGTAGCAAAAAAATTCGAGTATCCTGCCCTATGGGTGAAGCATGGCCTGCGAAAATCAAATCAGCCAAATACAATTCGAAAAAAATGGTAGTGTTGTTCACATGGTATGTAGGATATGATTATCCGTATGAGTACAATTACAAAGCGATATTGAAGAAGGACAAGAGTAAAAGATTCAAACTTGTGAAGATACAGAAAACCATACCGTGCAGATAATAAACATATTTGGAGAAAGGAGAAGATTATGAATATGCTTGCAAGGAAAACAACTGCTGTATTGCTGGCATTGACTCTTGCGGTTACATTCATACCTGTATTTAATCAGAGTGCTTTTGCCGAAACCGAAGCCGGCAGTAAAGCACAGCTGACATCGCAAGGCCAGTATGTTTTATCAGACGATACAACTGATATCTGGGTAGATGATCTTACTTACAATGGGAAGAAACAGATTCCGGAGGTGGAAGTCTACTACGATTGGGATCTGTTGACGCAGGATCGGGATTACATTCTTCGATTCATTGATTCGAATGGAAACACAATAAGCGCTGACGAAGGGATATGCAATGCCGGTCAGTATTTGATGATGGTTATAGGTATTGGGGATTATACTGGTACGATCACGAAGACAATCAATATTAAAACCGTCCCAATCACATCAGTCAATGCCAATCAGCAGGCGGTGATATATAATGGGAAAAGACGCTATAAAACCATAACTGTCAAAGCGAAATTAAATGGAACAGTCAGGACTCTGAAGAAGGGGACTGAATATACTGTTGCTTACAAAAACAACAAAAATGTCGGTAAGGCGACTATTACTATTAAGGGGAAAGGAAATTATAAGGGAACATTCAAGCGCACATTCAAGATCAGACCTCGCGCCACATGGCTTCGCTCAGTAAAGCCGCGGCCTTGCGGCTTCAAGGCAAAATGGGCAAAGAAAACGACGCAGGTAAGCGGATACCAGATCCAGTATTCCAGAAAATCATCTTTTTCAACAAGGAAAACTATTACTATCAAAAGCAATAGGACCATAAAGAGATCCTTTAAAAATCTTAAAGGCGGCAAGAAATACTACGTAAGAGTTCGGACATATAAGAAAGTAAATGGAACGAAGTATTTCTCCAAGTGGTCTGCAAAAAAAGTAGTCAGAGCTAAAAGACCGACCTTGAAGAAATACATCCTTGGAAGATGGATAAACAAAAACGATAAGAAAGATCTATTAGTAATTAAAAAAGTCAGATACGATGGGAAAACACATCTAAATATATTGCCGTATTATGGCCGAAGCGATTCTCTATACTTAGGACCAATGGCGAATTGGGGTTTGAAAATAACAGGAACTTCATCCATGAGAGTTGAAATGTTTAGTTATAAGTATACCTGGAAAGTTACTTCTGCAGGACTGTTGAGGGCTAAATATAGAGGCGGAACAATTAAATATTATCGTAAATTGGGAAGCAATGTTCATCTTACATTTCAGGGACAGTAATAACCTGATATTTCAAGGATATGAACAGTATAGTTAATAAAGTAATAAAGCATAAGGGGGCGACTAATGTCAGAGCATATATATTGTTCAGAATGTGGAGCTCAGAAAACGCAAGAGGTAATTTGCGGGACTGTTGAGGAACGCCCGAGGCCGGAGCGACTCATTTCCCGCAGGGCCCTGCAAGAGTTGCGTTTTTACAACGAGTGTAGTATAAACAACTGCAATAGCGCTGCAAGGCAAATTCTGACGGAGCAGTTGCAATCATCTGCGAAGTGAACAAAGAGAATATCAAAACCCGGGTGCTGTTCGACGACCGAAGGTCGGAGTTCACCCGGGTTTATATTCTCTGTAAACGAGCATATATGATTGCCTGCGACGGCAGCCCTTTGCCGTCAGCGCCATCGTAGGTGGTTATCAGTGCCTCATTGTGAAGAACTGCTCATACCAAAGCAGGAACGAGAAGATAGTCCATATCTTCGTCAGCCTTGCCGGCACTCCGTTTCTGTGGTCATCAAGCAGCTGCACGATCTTTTCTGTATTGAAAAGTTCACGCGCTATATCATTGGTGAAATACCCCTTGACCAGCTCATAATAATGGTCTTCCTTCAGCCATTCCGGAAGCGGAAGCGGGAACGGCATCTTAGTTCTGCTGGCAGTGACGTTGTTCATTTCTCTTCTGGCAGCCTGCCTCATAGCAAGCTTAGTATTCTCGGCGTTTGCCTTGAACTTACCCGGAAGAGTTTTAGCCTGGTTGAATATCTCGATGTCAAGGAGCGGCACTCTCAGTTCAAGAGAGTTTGCCATGCTCATCTTGTCCGCTTTGAGCAGGATCTCCTGGAGCATCCACATATTGATATCCAGATACTGCATCTTCGATACCTTGTCAAAGCCGTCTACCTTATCGTAGAACTGCTTTGTGTAGTACTGCGGAAGAGGCATGTCGTATTTTTCTTTAAGGAAACTGTCCCGCTCGTCAGCGTCAAAGCCCTTCATGATGCCGATGTAGCGGTCTTCTATATCTTCACCGTTGCGGATGAAGAAACCTTTTCCCTTGAAGTTTGGCAGTTTCTTCGCAATGGCTGCCATTGCCTTTCTCAGACCCTTGGGCAGTTTCTGGAAGCCTTTGTGCTGGAAAGGCAGCTTGTACGAATTGTATCCGCCGTACATTTCATCGGCGCCCTCGCCGGAGAGAACGACTTTCATGTCCTCTGCAGCTCTCTGTGAAACGAAGTAGAGAAGGTTGGCGCTGGGGTTTGCCAGAGGCTCATCCAGATGGTACTGGATCTTGCCTGCAGTATCGAAATACTCTTCGGCAGTCACGCGGCGCTCATAATTCTCAACTCCGATCTCCTCGGCGAGTATCCTGGCGTTGGGGACCTCACTGTAGCGGAGATCAGCGAAACCGATGGTGTAGGTTTTTACCTTCTGCAGTCTGGAGAGTTCGGTAGCAACGTAGCTGCTGTCAACTCCGCTGGAAAGGAAACATCCTACTTCTACGTCAGCGAACTGATGGGCTTTTACGCTGTCTTTGATGGTCTGCGAGATCTCATCAACGAACTCATCGAATGACTTGCTTTCGTCAGGTTCGAACTTAGGCTCGAAGTATCTTTTTATCTCAAGTCTTCCGTCCTGATATTCATAGTAATGACCCGGATTGAGCATGTACACGTTCTTGAAGAAAGTGTCTGTGCCCGGAACATAACCAAATGTCAGATAATTCGGGAGACATTCTTTATTCAGTTCCTTGACGAACTGAGGGTGAGGAAGAAATGATTTGATCTCGCTTCCGAAAATGAATGCCCCGTTCATCTGCGCGTAGTAATAAGGCTTGATACCGAAGTGGTCGCGCACACCGAAGATCTTCTTGTTTTTCTTGTCCCATATCGTGAAAGCGAACATGCCTCTCAGTTTTGGAAGCAGGTCAGCTCCGTATTCTTCATAGCCATGGACCAGCACTTCAGAGTCTGTATGAGTGGAGAAGGTATGGCCTTTAGCCACAAGATCCTCCCGCAGTGTCTGGAAGTTGTATATCTCGCCGTTGAAGACCAGAACCATTGACTTGTCTTCGTTGTAAAGGGGCTGTGTGCCGCCTTCCAGGTCAATGATGGAAAGTCTCGCAAAACCAAGGGCTGCGTCGTCGTCCACATAGGTCTCCTGAGAATCAGGTCCTCTGTGGTAGATCTCTTTGAGCATGCTGTCTACGATGGCTTCTTTGTTGTCGCATGTAGATGAAAAACCTACGAAACCGCACATAAATGATTTCCTCCTGTTGTTTGCAAAAAGTAGTCTGTTATCTGTGCCGGAACAAAGCCGTTATTCAAGAGGCTTTGCTTCCGTCACTTCATCAGGTTCGTCATAATCGTTTGAAATCTTGAGTTTATCAAAGATGTAGAAGATTATGCCAAGTGCCATTCCAACGATAGTAGCAAGGCACATTCCTGTAAGCTGTACAGCGCCGATATTGATAGCAACTCCGGAAAGACCTGTGATGAGCACTACTGATGAAAGAGCCAGGTTTCTCGGTTTTGCGTAGTTGACTTTCTTGTCAACGATGAGTCTCAGACCTGAAGCAGCGATCATTCCGTAAAGCAGGAAGCTGATACCGCCCATTACAGGTCCGGGTATGGTCTGGATAACGGCAGAAACTTTGCCGATGAATCCCAGGGCGATGGAGAAGCATGCAGCGCCTCCGATTACCCATACGCTGTATACTTTAGTAACAGCCATAACACCGATGTTCTCGCCGTAAGTAGTGGTAGGTACGGAACCGCAGAATCCGGAAAGCGTTGTGGATACGCCGTCTGAAAGCAGTGTCCTGTGGAGACCAGGATCCTTGATCAGGTCTTTGCCTACGATCTGGCTTGTAACTACCTGGTGGCCTATGTGCTCTGAAATAACTACCAGAGATGCCGGTATTATTATGAGGATCGCGTCCAGGCTGAACTTTGGAGCCGCGAACGCCGGAAGAGCAACTACAGCTGCTTTTCCAACATTGCTGAAATCAACAAGTCCGAACGCGAGGGCTGCGAAATATCCTACGATTATCGCGATCAGGATAGCGATGGCTGCGGCGAATCCTCTGAAGAGGACCTGACCGAATACCGCTACCAGCAGAGTGATCAGGAATACGATAACGAATTTGGGGTTCAGTTCGTTATATCCGCTGGCCTCGTCAACAAGCATGCCGCCGGTGCTTGCTGCGGTTTTCGCAAGTTCAAGACCGATGAGAGCAACGATTGGTCCCATGGCCGCTGCCGGAAGGATAGCGTCTATCCATGCGGTGCCGGCGAACTTGATTATGATTGCCACAGCGCAGAAAATGAGACCCGTTATAACGAAACCTCCAAGGGCGTATTGATAACCCATCGAGCCGATAACAAGGCCTGCCGGCGCTATGAATGCGAAACTGGATCCCAGATAAGCCGGTGATTTTCCTTTAGTGATGAATATGAATATCAGAGTTCCGATACCATTCATCAGAAGAACGATAGAAGGGCTGATCCCAAGTAACAGGGGAACCAGGACGGACGCGCTGAACATGGCAAAGGTGTGCTGGATACTGAGAGGTATCCACTTGCCTACAGAGACGCGTTCCTGGATTTGGATGATCTTTTTTTCTTTACTCACAGAACTATCTCCTAACATATAGATTTCAGAAAAGTGGCTTTGCCTTATGACAAAGCCGGAAAAATGATGATATTCCGATAAAAATACTATACTAATATGCTATTACAGTCAAGATTTTTAGGGGCGAAATATAGTATATAAAGGAAGGTTTTTCGGTAAGAAAGCACAAATTAGCAGATTTGTGATATAATTTCCCTGTGCGAAAAAAGGAGAAAAAATGTCATTCACTGAAAAACAGGTAAACGAGATACTGGACAGGCTTGAAAAGGAATATCCTGACGCGGGATGCGCCCTTAAGCATTTGAATGTTTTTGAGCTTCTGATATGTGTGGTACTGTCTGCGCAAACCACAGATGTGAGTGTCAACAAGGTAAGCCCGCAGCTGTTCGGCAAATATCCGGACGCGAAGGCTCTTGCCGGGGCCGAACAGGAAGACGTACAGGAGATCATCAGGCAGATCGGCATGTATAAGACCAAGTCCAGGAATATAATCAATCTCAGCAGGGAACTATGCGAAAAATACGACGGACAGGTGCCTGACGATTACGACAGCCTGGTAGCTCTGCCGGGAGTAGGCCGCAAGACTGCCAATGTGGTCCTTGCCGTAGGTTTTGGCAGGCAGAGGATCGCCGTGGACACCCATGTGTTCCGGGTGACCAACAGGATCGGGCTGGTGAAAGAAAAAGACGTGCTGAAGACAGAGCTTGCCCTCATGGAAACACTGCCTGAACCAAGATGGTCCAGGGCTCATCACAGTTTCATTTTCCACGGCAGAAGGTGCTGCAGCGCGAGAAAGCCGGAATGCGAAAGGTGCTGCCTGGCTGACTTATGCGCAAAGGAAGGCGTGAAACAGTCAAAATGACAGCGCGGTCTTTCGGAAAACAAATTGAACGGAGATACAAATGGCTAAAGTAGGAGAAAAGGAATTATACGACATTTTCAGGGAAATGGATATAGAGTGGGAGACTCATGAGCACCCGGCTGTTTTTCACGTGTCCGAAGGGGACGAACTTGGCATAGCGTTCCCGGGGCTCAACCTGAAGAATCTTTACATAAGAGAAAAGAAAAAGGATGACAGGTATCT
The DNA here is from genome assembly GCA_030530305.1 of Bacillota bacterium. GTDB lineage: Bacteria > Bacillota > Clostridia > Peptostreptococcales > Anaerovoracaceae > RGIG7111. Next base: position 11,818 of record JAUMVF010000010.1, on the reverse strand, counting down.
GGTCGTTATGGACGAACATAAAAGGCTGGATTTCAAGGGGCTCAGAGATCTGACCGGCTGGAAGAAACCTACTTTCGGCGACGAGTCGGAGCTTGAAGAATATATGGGAGTCTATCCGGGAGGAGTCACGGCTTTCGGCATAATAAACGACGTGGATCATGTAATCACCGTGGTCCTGGGCGAGGATATCGTGCAGGCGGACGATGACACTATGATCAATCTGCATCCTTTCAGAAACACCGCTACCACATCTATAAAGAAAAAAGATTTCATGAGATATATGGAGCGTACAGGAAACAGGATAGTCCTGGAGAAATAATATGAAGGTCACTTATCTCGGAACAACTGTATTACTGTTCGATGACGGGGAAGACCAGATCATGTTCGACGCCCATGTGACAAGACCTTCGATGCTGAAGTTCGCTTTCGGAAAGATCAGTACAGACAGGCACATGGCAGACAGCCTTATCGAACGCTTCGGTATCAGCAGACTGAAAGCCATATTTATTTCCCATACTCATCACGATCATGTGATGGATGCTCCGTACTTTTCAAACCACTGCGGCGCGGATATATACGGATCCCCGTCCGCCTTGAATGTGGCAAGGGGAGGTAATGTGCCGGAAGAACGGCTGCATTCATATGATGAGCAGAGCAGTTATAGAATCGGTAATTATGAGATAACTGTGATCCCGTCGAAACATTCGAAGACCAGCTGGTACAATGACGATCTGGGCGAAACTATAGACGCGTCTCTGATCCAGCCGGCGGGGAGAAAGGAATACAAAGAGGGCGGTTCTTTTGACTTTATGGTCAAAAACAGCGGCAGGACATATCTGATCCGTCCCAGTTTCAACTACATAGCAGGACAGTTTGACGGCATAGCCGCGGACACGCTGTTCCTGGGGACTGCGGGCCTGACCAAAGAAGATGAAGAAACAAGGGAAAGGTTCTTTGCCGAGACCATTGACAAAGTCAGACCTGATCTGGTGATCCCCATACACTGGGATAACTTTTTCAGGTCTCTCAGCAAGACGGTAAAAGGCATGCCTTTTTTCATCGAAAACACAGAAAAATCTCTGAGCATTCTGAAGTCAGAGTGTAGAAAGCGGGGCATAAAGTATTTCGTTCAAAAACCCCTCGAAACCATGGAAATATAAAAACCTCTTTCACCGGCGGGTAAAAGAGGTTTCTTTTTTACGTATGGTTTACGGGTGCGTTTATCTGCCGCAGCAGTATTTGTATTTCTTTCCGCTTCCGCATGGGCAAGGATCGTTTCTGCCTATCTTCTTCTCGCGTATGACCTGATTGCGTTTCTGATAGAGTTTTCCGATCTCACGCTTTTTATCATGGGTGAGGATATCGTCCCATTCCGGGAGTGTGAAAAGATGATCTGCCTTTGCGATGAGCATATTCAGATAGAGCCTTTCGATATCGATATCAAGCTCGATAGGCGTATCTTCTTCGATTTCCTTGAGTTTCAGCTCGTTATTCAGACTGTTGTTGACACCGTCGAGAAAACCCATGAATATGACAGGTCTTGCGTTATACTTTTCGGCCAGTTCCTTGAAAGTGCCGGTAACTTTTTTGTCCGGCTCCTTGAGGATCGAACTGTATATGCCTATTTCGGTATCGGAGTATTCTCTCCAGAATTCTTCAAATGTTTCATCTGTCTGGCTTTTTACAAGGCCTTCCCATTCGTCGATAAGTCTCATCTTTCTTTGATTCTCCTTTTATCTGTGTGCTGCGATTGTTTTTGCGATCTCAAGAACGTCGCCGATAACTGCGCTTCCTGTAGGAAGAGGACCTGCGCCCTTGCCGTAGAACATCAGATCATCCACCGCGTTTCCTTTTACGAATACAGCATTGAATTCGTTGCTTACGCCTGCGAGAGGATGTGATACAGGAAGTTCTTCCGGGCCAACGTGGTATTCGATCTGGTCGCCGACTTTTTTCGCGCTTGCGATCAGCTTGACTTTGCATCCGTTGGCTTTGGCAACATCCAGCTTTTTCTTGGTGATCTTAGTGATGCCTTCCGTCGGGATATCTGTTGGCGGTACGTATTTATCGAATGCCAGCGCCATGAGGATGGACAGTTTGTTGGCTACGTCTATTCCTTCAACGTCGGCAGTCGGATCTGCTTCAGCAAAACCCTTTTCCTGGGCGATCTTCAGGACTTCATCATAGTCCAGACCGTACTCCGTCATCTGAGTCAGGATGTAGTTTGTCGTACCGTTCAGGATGCCGAGGATCTCTTCATACTCGTTTGCCTGAAGAACAGTTGTCAGGGCGTTGAGGATAGGGATGCCGCCGCCGACAGCCGCTTCGAATCTGAACATTACGTTGTTTCTCTTAGCCGCGTCGTTTAAGGCTCTCCAGCTTGCCGCAACTGCAGCCTTGTTGGCTGTTACTACTGATTTACCGTGGTTCATTGCGCTGAGCATGAATGTGCTTGCCGGCTCTATTCCGCCGAGAAGCTCTATTACTATATCTATCTCCGGGTCGTTGAATATTTCTTCAGGGTCAGATGTGAACTGCTCGCGTGTAACGTTGATATCTCTTTCTATATCGAACTTATCTTCCTTTTCGAGGATCTTCACGATCCTGATATCAGCGCCTGCTACCGCCGCGATCTTTTTCCTGTTCATCTCCAGAGTTTTATATGATCCCGTTCCTATATTTCCGAGTCCCAGCAGTCCAACTTTAACTTCTTTCATTTGTGATGCCTCCGTTTCTATGTGAATCTTTAATGATCATTTATCAAAATGAGTTGTTATTGAAAAAATCGTTATACGTATCATATGTGTTATTGTATGCGTTCGCCGCGTTTATGCCGGATATGATGGCAGTTACGATCGAGAAAGCTATGATGAATACAAGGTACGCGCAGATAAATCCGTAAAAGAGCTTGTTGTTATCAAGTTCTGTGGCGATCTCGAATGCCTTGAACATGAGAATCAGGTAACTCAGAGCTCCGATGGAGATGAGTATCATAGCTACGATCATGCCGCCTGATCCTGTCATCATGAGGAGCACGGCGACCATTGAAAGCAGTCTGAACAGTATCTGCGATGTCGCGCAGACAGCCAGCCATGACTTCAGAGTAGCTTTGCTTCCAAAGGCTTTTCCCATGCCGAAGATTATGAATACTTCGAGCACATCTGAGAACAGCAGCAGAAGCAGCGCTGTCAGGAAGACTGCTCCGGACGAATAGCCTGTCATCGACATAGTGAGTCCAGCGACGTTAAGGTAACCGCCGGCTACATAATTGACTACTGCGCTGACAGCAAGTGTTATGAGCAGCGACAGTATCAGATCAGTCACGATGAAGATGAGAAGTCCGCTCAGCCAGTTTTCCGGTTTGTTGGCAGCCTTCAGGCCTTTGAAGGGGCTTACGATGCCGAGCCTGATCATATCTCTGAGACCGGAAAGTGACGCGCTTTTAGCGCTGTCGTTACCGGCAGTATAAATATATGTGTCTGCAGCCGGGGGAGTCTGAGCTGTTTCAGCCTGAGTCTGGGACCCGGCGCTTTCAGTTGTTTCAGCCTGAGTCTTAGTCGCGGTGCTTTGAAATGTTTCCTGAGCAGCGGAAGTACCGTCTGTGGGTGTTTCGGCAGTTGTATACGCAGCTGTTTCTGCTGTAGTCTCTTCAGCAGTCTGAACTGTTTCCTGTGTTTCAGTTGCAGTTTCTTCAGCAGTCTGTGTTTCTTCAACTGTTTCAGGTTCTGTTGTTTTCAATGTTTCTTCTGTGTCCAGCGGCTCCAGTCGTGTTCCGCAGCGTTTGCAGAAATTGGAGCTGTCACTGTTTTCACAACCGCAATTCGTACAAAACATACTTAGGCCTCCCATTCCGGATGCATATAAAATGCATTTTAATATGTAAACTTTGATTAATCCGATTGGAACAATTATATACCATGGAGGGCGCCGTTTCAATTGGAATTTTGGGAGCACGGGGACCTTTTGATGTTAAGTCTGCCCTTGATTTGGTTTTTTTGTTTTTTTAGCTGGAAAAGGGACGGAAGATGTCGAAAAGCCGGGTGAGATATTGTAGAATAATAGCGGAGGGATACAGATGGCATTGCATATAGTTCTGGTTGAACCCGAGATACCCCCGAATACAGGAAATATAGCGCGGAGCTGCGCTATAACCGGAAGTGAACTGCACCTTGTCAGGCCGCTTGGTTTTTCTATAGACGACAAAAGCCTTAAAAGGGCGGGGCTGGATTACTGGCCTTATGTAAAAGTGCATGTGCACGACGACCTCGATTCCTTCATGAAGGAAAATGAGGGCAGGCGCATGTTTTTCGCTACGACTAAGGGCGCCAGGAACTACAGCGAAGTTGAATACAAAGACGGCGATATGATCCTTTTTGGCCGTGAGACCAGAGGCCTGCCGAAAGAACTGATCAGCAGGAATATCGACCGGACCATACGCATCCCCATGAGCAGCGATACCAGACTGAGATCTCTGAATCTTTCCAATTCCGCTGCGATAGTATTGTACGAAGCCTTAAGACAGCTGGGGTTTCCCGGTTTAAAATAGGCCAGTCCGGCAGGAAGGTATTTGCAGATGAAGAATACGTTTGAACTTAAAATTGAACAGACCCAGAAACTGCAGATGACGCCGGGACTCCTGCAGGCTATCAGGATACTCCAGTACAATTCCCAGGAACTTGCCGAGCATATCCATGAAGAACTGCTGTCAAATCCCGTTCTTGAAATGAAGGAGCGTTTCCCCGAAAGCGCGCAGGATGCTTCAGCGGAGAAAGAAGGCGGCATAGACTGGATGGAATATGCCAGCAGGAAGAAAAACGACGATATAAGCTACCGCCGCTGGGAAACGGTACGCGCCAATTCGGAAAACAATTACGAAAACTACACTTCGGGATATACTTCTCTCGCGGAATATCTTATGTTCCAGCTTCAGTTCCTGCCTCTTTCAGAAAAAGAAAAGAAAGCAGGGCGTTTTATCATAGAAACCCTGGACAGCGACGGCTACACCACGGAAACCACGGAGGAAATGGCCGGCGCGTTGTCGATGAGCACCGGGGAAGTGGAAAAGATACTGACGGGTATACAGCGGCTGGATCCGCCGGGTGTGGGAGCCAGAGACCTGAGGGAGTGTCTTACCGTACAGCTGGAGGAGAAAGGACTTCTTGACGAAGACTTTGCCCTCGTAATGAAAGACTTTTTCAGGGAGATAGCCGGCAACAAACTCAACGCTATTTCAAAAGCCACAGGTATCGGCACAGAAAGGCTTCAGGGAATGAGGGACCTTCTGAAAACTCTGGATCCAAAGCCGGGACGGCAGTTTGAGACAGGGGAGGCGGTCCAGTATATCGTTCCTGATATTTCAGTCATAAAGGGCAAAGACGGCAGATGGCACTGCAAGATCAACGACGGCAACACGCCGCAGTTGATGCTGAGCGCTTATTACACCGACCTGATAAAGGAATATGACAGCGACAGCGAACTGCGTGAGTATCTTTCAGGAAAGATAAACAGCGCCAGATGGCTGATCAAAAATATAGAGCAGAGGAAACAGACGATTTTCAATGTGGCGGAGGCTGTGGTCAGCAGACAGCAGGATTTCTTCACGGAAGGTGAAGCCGCTATCAGGCCCATGACTCTTGAGCAGATAGCTGAAGACGCGGGGATACACAGATCCACGGTCAGCCGTACGGTGAGAGGCAAGTATATCGAATGCGAGATGGGGACGTTCCCCCTGAAATACTTTTTCTCCGCCGCCCTTGAACGTACAGAAGGAGAGGAACAGGCTTCAGCTGCAGGCGTGAAGTCACAGATAAAGGAACTGATCGGGAATGAAGATGAAAAGAAGCCTCTGAGCGATCAGAAGATCGCTGACATGCTCAGCGCCGGCGGGATAAATATATCCAGGCGCACCGTGGCCAAATACCGTGACCAGATGGGCATTCCGGCTTCGTCGGTCAGAAAAAGGTTCTGATAAAAAGATCGGGACGGGTGAATATTTAAAAAAGCCCGCCCCGATCCTTTAATATATGTTAATATGGAGTAGGCGTTATATTAAACAACAGAAAGGATACCTGTCATGAAAAAAACGATAGAACATATCGATGTAAAAGGGATGAAAGTGCTGGTAAGGTGTGATTTCAACGTTCCGATCAAGGACGGGAAAATTACTGACGATACCAGAATGACGGCAGCGCTGCCGACGATACAGTATCTTATAGACCATGATGCAAAGGTCATCATCATGTCCCATCTGGGCAGACCAAAGGGAAAGCCGGATATGGAATACACTCTGAAACCGGTAGCAGATCACCTTGCTGAGCTTCTTGGCAAAGATGTGGTTTTCATCAGCAGCCCGACGGTGGTGGACGATAAAGTGAGAGCAGCTGTGGACGACCTGAAAGAAGGGGATGTGATGCTGCTTGAGAACGTCAGGTTCAGACCTGAAGAGACCGAGAATACTTTCGATTTCTCGTCGGAACTGGCATCACTGGGACAGATATTCGTAAACGATGCTTTCGGCACGGCCCACAGAGCCCACTGCTCGACAGCGGGAGTAGCCGGTTATCTGCCGACAGTATCGGGATACCTTATCGATAAAGAAGTTAAATACCTGGGAGAGGCTCTTGAGAGACCGCAAAGACCTTTCGTCGCGATAATGGGCGGAGCCAAGGTGGGAGACAAAATCAGCGTTATAGAAAATCTGCTGAACAAAGTCGATACACTTATCATTGGCGGCGGAATGGCATATACCTTCTTCAAGGCGCTGGGATACGAGATCGGACAGTCCATCCTGGATGAGGAACATATCGAACTGGCCGGAAGCCTTCTGGAAAAGGCCAAGGAAAAGAAAGTCCAGCTCCTGCTTCCGGAAGATGTGGTATGCGCGAAGGAATTCGATAATGATTCAGAGTCCGCGGTATTCAGCAAGGACAGCATACCGGCAGATATGATGGGAATGGATATAGGACCTGAAACAGTGAAACTGTTCTCAGAAGCAATAGCAAATGCTAAGACCATCGTATGGAACGGGCCTATGGGAGTATTCGAGATGCCGAATTTCGCAGTGGGAACAAGAAAGGTGGCGGAAGCTCTGGCAGCAAGCGAAGCGACTACTGTCATCGGCGGCGGAGATTCAGCGGCGGCAGTTACCCAGTTCGGACTCGCGGATAAAATGAGCCATATCTCAACAGGCGGCGGAGCATCACTTGAGTTCCTGGAAGGAAAAGTGCTCCCGGGCATAGCTGCCATAGACAATCTGGAACATACAGACGAAAACGTAGAATTATATAAACACATTTATGCAGCCCAGGATAAGAACTGACGGCTGAAGGACTATATCGATCAGAGCAGAATCAGGAGGAAAGAAATGAGAAAACCGTTTATCGCCGGTAACTGGAAAATGTTCAAGAACAAGGGAGAGGCTAAGAAATTCGCTGAGGAATTCAGCAAGCTCTACCAGAATAAAAAAGTGGAAACAGCCATATGCGCGCCCTTCGTTCATCTTGAATATCTTAAAGAAGCTTTCAAGGGGACCGGAATCAAAGTGGGAGCACAGAATGTACATCAGATGGATGAGGGAGCATACACGGGAGAGATTTCCGTCGGCATGCTCAAATCATGCAAAGTGGATTACTGTATTGTCGGACATTCCGAAAGAAGACAGTATTTCGGCGAGACCAACGAAGATGTGCGTCAGAAGATCAGAAAGCTGGTAGACAACGGCATCAAGCCCATCATGTGCGTCGGTGAAAATCTGGAAGAAAGAGAAAAGGATATGCAGTTCCAGATCGTGGGTAAGCAGATGTCCGAAAGCCTCGTGGGATTTACCATCTCCGATCTGAAAGATCTGACCATAGCCTATGAGCCGATATGGGCGATAGGAACCGGAAAAACCGCCACAGCTGAGCAGGCCAATGAGATGTGCGCTCTTATCAGAGGAATTTTGGACGGGATGCTGGGAGAATTCATTGCGGAAAATACAAGGATCCAGTACGGCGGAAGCGTAAAGCCGGGCAATATTGCCGAACTTATGGCGCAGCCCGAGATCGATGGTGCTCTGGTAGGCGGCGCGAGCCTTATACCGGAAGATTTCAACAAAATAATCGAATTCGGCAAATAAAAATACTGAGTATTCAGAAATCAGAATAATAAATATTTCAAAGAAAACCAAATCATTGTAACAGGAGGAACAAAATGCCATTTATCGAAGATGTAGTTGCACGTGAAGTACTTGATTCAAGAGGAAATCCGACAGTTGAGGTCGAGATCTATCTGGAAAGCGGAGCGGTTGGAAGCGCTATCGTGCCTTCCGGAGCGTCAACAGGCGTTCATGAAGCCGTTGAACTGAGAGACGGGGACAAATCCAGATATCTCGGCAAAGGAACACTTAAAGCTGTTGAGAACGTCAATGAAATAATCGCCGATGAGATCATCGGATACAATGCTCTCGATCAGGTAGGACTGGACAAGATACTTATCGATCTTGACGGAACAGAGAACAAGGGCAAACTGGGCGCTAACGCCATTCTGGGAGTTTCCATGGCGGCGGCAGACGCAGCGGCCAACTTCCTTGGACTGCCGCTTTTCCAGTATCTCGGAGGAGTCAACGGCAAAGTCCTCCCGACACCGATGATGAATATACTGAACGGCGGTTCACACGCTGACAATACCGTAGATCTGCAGGAATTCATGATCATGCCTGTTGGTGCTGATTCCTTCCGCGAATGCCTCAGAATGGGCGCGGAAGTCTTCCACAGCCTGAAGGCAGTGCTCAAAGGCAAGGGCATGAATACGGCAGTTGGTGATGAAGGCGGTTTCGCGCCGAATCTGGCTACCAATGAAGAGGCTATAAAAGTGATCATCGAAGCCATCGAAAAGGCAGGATACAAGCCGGGTGATGACGTAAGGATCGCTATGGACGCTGCTGCAAGTGAATTCTACAATGCGGAAAAGAACGTCTATGAGATGACAGGTGAAGGAGTGACAAGGACTGCGGAAGAGATGGTCGATTACTATGAGGATCTCTGCAACAAATATCCAATCATTTCCCTGGAAGACGGACTTGCTGAAGACGACTGGGACGGATGGAAACTTCTCACAGACAGACTGGGCAAGAAGATCCAGCTGGTAGGAGACGATCTGTTTGTTACTAACACGGCAAGACTTGCTGACGGTATCGCAAAAGGCGTAGCTAACTCCATCCTCATCAAGGTGAACCAGATCGGAACACTGACAGAGACATTCGACGCAATCGAGATGGCTAAGAAAGCCGGCTACACAGCAGTTGTTTCACACAGAAGCGGCGAAACTGAAGACACCACCATCGCTGACATCGTTGTAGGAGTAAACGCGGGACAGATCAAGACAGGTTCACTTTCAAGAACTGACAGGATCGCCAAGTACAACCAGCTCCTCAGGATAGAAGAGATGCTGGATACGTCAGCCCAGTACGCCGGAATGGACGCGTTCTACAACCTGAAATAAAACCATTTTGCCGCCGGGATCGCGGAGGCATACACCTACAGCAGAATCATATATTCAGATTCTGAGATCGACCCACATCTTTTAACCATTTTTTTGCATATGGATATTATGGTTAAAAGTTGTGGGTTTTTTGTATGTTTTTTTCTGAAGCGACCTCTTCGAATGATCTGACAAAGGAAAACAGCCTCTGGGAACGTTGAAGTTTTAACCATTTATTCGTATATGGCGATTATGGTTAAAAGTTGTGGGATCCTTTTTTGTTTGCCTCTTCAAGAGCAACTTGTGGATTTGTTCCGGCGCGAAATGTTTTTAATGAAAAACAATTGAAAAATAAAGGATTTTGGAACATAAAATCCTTGCGTTCAAGGTGTCCCTGTGGTAGAATACAATGGTTAAATTGCAAGGAGGTCAACTGATGATTTTAGCACTGAAGATCGTAATACTCATAGTCAGTGTAATACTCATAGCCAGCATCCTGCTCCAGTCCAGTAACAGTGCCGGTCTTTCCGGTTCTATCGGCGGCGGCGCAGAGCAGCTTTTTGGTAAGAAAAAAAGCAAAGGTTATGAAGCATTGCTCAACAGAGTATCTACGATAGCAGCAATATTGTTTATAGTGCTCTCGCTTGTCATCGTCACACTTGAGTGATGGTATAGGGAGACGCTTGAAATATTTATACTTATACTTATTTTTATTATATTCACTTTCGTACGTAAAAAAGATGCTTCCAGCGTCTTTTTTGTGCGGTAACGTGAAGGGAGGTAATCATTTATGAGCAACAGTACTATTGATGTTCTCAAGATCCTCATCCCTGTAGCAGCTATTATCGGGCTCCTCGTGGCTGTCGGCCTGACGAGCTGGATAAGCAAGGCAAAAGAGGGAAGCGACAGGATGAAGGAAATATCCGGGTTCATCAGAGAAGGTGCGACGGCATTCCTGAAGAGAGAATACAGAACGATGATAATCGTTATCGTGATACTCTTCCTGGCTATCGGATTCGGAGTAAGCTGGACTACAGCTGTTCTGTATGTTATCGGCGCGCTTCTGTCCGTACTCGCAGGATTCTTCGGAATGAGAGTAGCGACTAAAGGTAATGTAAGAACTGCATGCGCAGCTGAAGAAAGCGGAATGAGCAAAGCTCTGAAAGTAGCTTTCAGATCAGGCGCAGTTATGGGACTTTGCGTAACAGGTCTCGGACTTCTGGGACTTGGAGTTGTTTTCTGGCTCCTCGACTGGGCAACAGTAGCACAGTGCATCACAGGATTCGGACTTGGAGCTTCATCAATGGCTCTCTTCGGACGTGTCGGCGGCGGTATCTATACCAAGGCTGCGGACGTCGGAGCTGACCTGGTTGGTAAAGTTGAAGCAGGAATCCCTGAAGACGACCCGAGAAACCCGGCTGTTATCGCTGACAACGTAGGCGACAACGTTGGTGACGTAGCAGGCATGGGATCCGACCTGTTCGAGTCATATGTAGGTTCTATCATTTCAGCTATAACTCTGGCTGCTCTGGTAGCTACACAGACAAGCGGAGCTGTTTCAGAAAGCGTTGCGGCAGTATTCCCGCTGATCATCGCAGCGATCGGAATCCTCGCATCAGTACTTGGAATTCTCATGGTAAGAGGCAAGGAAGGCAGCAACCCTGCCAATGCTCTCAACCTGGGAACATATATCAGCGGTATCATAGTGATCATCGCGGTTATCATCCTGAGTAAAGTAATGCTCGGAAGTTATAACTACGCAATAGCTATCATCGCGGGACTTATCGTCGGAATAGCTATAGGAAAGATCACTGAGATCTACACATCAGAAGAATACAAATCAGTTAAGAAGATCGCTGAACAGTCACAGACAGGTTCTGCAACAACTATCATCAGCGGTATGGGCGTAGGTATGCAGTCCACAGTATGGCCTATCCTCTGCATCTGCGTAGGTATCTTCCTCGCTTACTACTTCGCGGGAATGTACGGAATCGCTCTTGCTGCAGTAGGTATGCTGTCAACTACAGGTATGACAGTAGCTGTTGACGCTTACGGCCCTGTATCCGACAACGCAGGCGGTATCGCTGAGATGGCGGAACTTCCTGAGAACGTAAGAGAGATCACAGACAAACTGGACGCAGTAGGAAACACAACAGCAGCTATCGGTAAAGGTTTTGCTATCGGTTCTGCGGCTCTTACAGCTCTGGCTCTGTTCTTCTCCTACACACAGCAGGTAGGACTTGATCTGATCAGTATACTTCAGCCGATCGTAGTAATAGGAATCTTCATCGGAGCTATGCTTCCGTTCCTGTTCTCAGCTATGACTATGAATTCAGTAGGAAGAGCTGCTAACCAGATG
>JAUMVF010000009.1 GCA_030530305.1 Bacillota bacterium | reverse complement strand
ATTCGACAGACACGTACTCCTGTCCGGAAGCTTAGTTAACGCTAACACAATCAGAGTAGAGCCACCACTCAACATTGCTGAAGAGCACATCCAGAAGGGTCTGGATATCCTCGAAGAGTGCATGGATATCGTTTACAAGAAGCACTGGGGAAAATAGTCTCCGGCACAAAAGCTGATATTCGCAAAACGGATATAAATACAGCTTAAAAGATCTTTATGATCATAATGTTTTCCAGCGAGCGAATCCGGCTCGCTGGAAAACTGTAAAAAAATAATTTTTAATTAAGGAGGAATTCTTAAAATGGATGCAAAAGCTTATATCGATAGCTTAATTGAAAAAGCTAGAGTAGCACAGGCTGTTATCGAAGGTTACGACCAGGCAAAGACAGACCAGTGTGTAAAGGTAGTAGGTAAGGCCCTGGCTGACAGAGCTGAAGAGTTCGCAGAGGATTCAGTAGTTGAATCAAAGATGGGTGTTTACGAAGACAAGATCGCTAAGATCAGAAACAAGGCTATGTTCACATGGAAATACCTGAAAGGTAAGCCGAGCGTAGGCATCATCGAGCGCAATAAGGAACTGGGAATCACAAAGGTTGCAAAACCGATCGGCGTTATCGGAGCTATCACTCCTGTAACAAACCCGGTTATGACACCGATGCACAATGCAATGATCGCACTCAAGGGCAGAAATGCTATCATCATTTGCCCACATCCATCAGCAAAGAATGTTGGATACAAAGCTACAGAATGCATGAGAGGCGCTCTCGAAGCAATCGGTGCTCCTGCTGACCTCGTTCAGTGCGTAGAGCCTGACAAAGTAACAATGGAAGCATCAGCTGCAGTAATGGCAGAATGTGACGTTTGCGTAGCTACAGGCGGTCCTGGAATGGTTAAGGCTGCTTACAGCTCCGGTAAACCGGCATTCGGTGTTGGCGCAGGAAACAACCAGTGCCTCATCGATACAGATGCAGATCCTGTAAAGATCGCTCCGATGATCGTAACAGGAAGAACACAGGACAACGGCGTACTGTGCACATGCGAACAGACAATCATCGTTCCGGAAGGAATGTATGACACAATGATCGCTGAGATGGAAAAGAACAACGTTCAGTACTATGACAAGAAAGAAGACATCGACAAGCTCAGAGAAACACTGTTCCCGGGCGGAGAACTGAACAAGAAGTGCGTTGGAATGCTTGCTGGTGACATCGCTAAGCTCGCAGGACTCGAGTGCAAAGAAGGCACAAGAGCTCTGATGGCTGCTTGCGACGTTGCAGGTGTTGCTGAAGACCTGAGCAAGGAAAAACTGTTCCCTGTAATCGCTGCTTATAAGTATAAGACTTGGGAAGAGGGCGTTGATATCGTAGTTGCTAACCTGGACAACATGGGTAAGGGACACAGTATCTCAATGCATTCCTTCAATGACGAGCACATCGAATATGCTGCTAACAGAGTACACGTATCAAGATTCCTGGTTAACGGAATTGGTTCCGCAGGACTTGGTGGTGCAGCTACAAACAACCTGGTTCCGACAGGTACACTCGGCTGCGGTACTTGGGGCGGCAACAGCATCAGTGAGAACCTCGCATACTATCATCTGATCAACGTAAGCAGAATCGCTTACACAGATGAGAGCATGCCGTTCCCAAATCCTGATGAAGTATGGGCTGACTAATTACTCGAGTTGAAGTAAAAACATAAGATCTATATGCACCTACTATCGTAATGGTAGTAGGTGCTCTAAAATATAGGAGGAAGAAATATTGGATAACAGTAAGGTTATGACAGCGGCGGAAGCTGTGAAAAAATATGTACATGACGGTGACTGTATAGCGATAGGCGGATTCGTAACCAACAGAAGACCTTACGTCCTGACAAGAGAGATCATCAGACAGGGACAGAAGGATCTGTACCTTGAAGGCGGTCCGTCAGCAGGCGACATGGATATGCTCATCGGATGCGGTCAGGTAAGCATCTACATCGTTTCCTACATCGCTAACTCCGGTTATTCTCAGGTTTGCCGTCGTTTCCGTAAGGCAGTTGAGAAGGGCGCCAACAAGATCATGTTTGACGACTACTCACTGGACGTTCAGACGATAGCATACCACGGAGCTGCTCTGGGTCTCACATACGTTCCTGTAAAGAACATGCTCGGATCAGACCTGGTAAACAAATGGGGAATCTCAGAGGAAGAGCGTAAAAAGCATCCTAAGCTCCCGAATAAGAAGTTCGTCATTCAGGAAGACCCGTTCAATCCGGGAAGCGACCTGTGCCTGGTACCTACACCGCAGATCGATGTAGCGCTCATCCACGCACAGTATGCATGTCCGGACGGAACATTCCGTATCGAAGGACCTGGATTCCAGGATCTGGACATCGCTATGGCTGCTAAGCACACTATCGTTTCATGCGAAGAGCTGCTTACAGTTGAGCAGATGCACAGAAATCCTGAACTGAATACCTGCGTAGGTCTCTGCGTTGACGCGGTAGTAGAAGCTCCAAGAGGAGCTCACCCGACTCAGTGCTTCGGAAGATACGACTATGACGGTCAGTTCCTTCTCGAGTATGAGGAAGCAAGCAAGACAGATGAAGGATTCGAAGCATTCATCAAGAAGTACGTTACAGACTGCCCGACTCACTGGGATTATCTGGAGAAGATCGGTATCCAGCACCTCGTAGAGGCTCGTGTCGACAAGGGATACGGCTGGAAGCGCGGATTGAAGAGAAAGTAGGAGGAATACATTATGGAAGCTACAAGAAAACAAATGATGGCTATTGCTCTTGCTAGACAGGTTGAAGACGGAAAAGCTTACATCGTCGGAACAGGCCTGCCGCTCGTCGGCGCAGCTTTAGCCAAGAACACACATGCACCAAACGCAAGGCTCATTTTCGAGACAGCCCTTTTCGAGGGAAACCCGCAGGAAGTACCTATGAGCGTATCTGACCTTCGTATCACATACGGATGTTCAGTTCTGTGGCCGCAGTACAGATACTTCGGCTTCCAGAGCATCTACTCCAAGAGAGATGTCATCGCTGCAGGATTCCTTGGCGGAGCCCAGATAGACCCGTACGGAAATCTGAATTCAACATGTATAGGCGATTACAACAACCCAGATGCCAGATTCTCAGGTTCCGGCGGAGCTAACGGTATCGCTAACTACTGTAACACGATCATCATCATGAAACACCAGAAGAGACGTTTCAAAGAGCATGTAGACTATGTGACCAGCATCGGCTGGGGCGACGGTCCGGACGGAAGAGAAAAAGTGGGTCTTGATCCAAACAAGGGACCAAGAGCAGTCGTAACTGAACTTGGTATCATGAAATTTGACGAAAAGACCAAGAGAGTGTATCTTGCAGAATACTTCCCTGGAGTAACCATCGATGAGATCGTTGAGAACACAGGATTTGAGCTTGATACTTCCAGAGCTGTAGAATCAGAAGTTCCATCAGATGAAGTACTGGACGTACTTATCAACAAGGTGGATCCGCTGAGAATGATGATATAAGTCAAAACTATCATATACGAAGACTGTCCCATACCCGGGGCAGTCTTTTTATATGCGCAGAATTACCGGGAGATCCGGGAACCTGTGCGGCAGCGTCCTCAACGCAGATGACCGCTTGTGCTTCCGGAAAGCAATGCAGGATGCCGGAAAAACTCGCGTCCTGCGGACGCTCAGACAGTTTCCGCCATCAGCCTGCATTGCCTTCCCGGCGCGCGTGCGGTCATAGCTGCGTCTGCGGGATGCTGCCTTACAGGCACCCGGATCCCCGGTTGTCTGCACATACAAAAATGCCAACGGGGATTACAGTTTGTGATATAATAGATGCATGAAATATTTAGTCGGAAGGGAAGAAAAGGAAATAGCTCTCGCTGACGGACTTTCTGTATCATTCATACGGAAAGAAGACAACGAGACTTATATAGACAAGATGCCGGGATTCAGAAGGGTCCTGTCTGTTGCCGACGGCAACGTGGTGGTTTCACATGAAGGTGAAAGCGTCGAGAACGCGAAAGCAGGCACGGATGTCATCATAGAAGGCGATGGATCGGCGAAGATATTCGGGAAGTTTCACGGCATATGCCTTTCCGCGGGGGAAGATATTCCCTGCCACACAGAGGCAGTCGATATCGTAAAGGAACGGAAAGCCCTTGAACTGTCTGAAGAAGCAGGCAGGGGAGGTTTTGTGCAGGTTTTGACCGCAAGCGGCGGATACGCTGTAGTGACCTTTGAAGGCGACAGCCTCATGCTCGAGAACGGGGAGACCCTTGCAGTCTCTTTTGACAGCGGCGAGGCTTATGATATAGGAGTTATGGGCCAGGGCCGGGTAATGGTGAGCACGTTCCCATGCAAAGGGACCTTCGAAGGAACTGAGGTTTCAGTGGCTGGTGCGGCCGGAGCAGCCGGAGAGACCGGTGAAAAAGCTGAAGAAGCCGCAAAACAGGAAGATGTATCACCGGAAGATAAGGCCAGAAAGCTGATAAAAGAGAAGAAAGCCTCAAGGAGGAAGATTTCTCTGAAAGGCGCCACTTTCGCTGACTTTATAACAGCTCTTAAGATATCATCCACAAATAATTCCCTGGGCCGCCGTGTTTCGCGTTTCAGAAAAGAGAACTGGCTGGATCCGGAGATCAGGTGGGAGATCGACAAGCTGTCGCGCAAGCACATCAACGCCATTATATGGGTCGTTGTCCTTGCGGTGATAATGGCGGTCGTAGGGGTGCAGACCCGTTTCATAACGTTTCTGCCCTGGGCTGTTGTATGGACGCTGATAGACCTGTTCATCATCGCGCCGTTCACATATCTGCTTGTGATGCCCAAACCGGTAAGCAGTCACATAAAGAAGCTCTCGGATCTTACGGAAGAAGAGAAAAAGATACGGCAGAAAGAACTGGACAGCGACGTGGTCTACCACAAAAAAAGAGTACTCAAAAGATTCTGACCGTTTCTGCCGGGACAGGGGCTGTTCCGGGATAATATATTATTGAAAAAACTACATGCTTTATATATAATAAATGAGCACGCGGCGCATTTGTTTTTGTGCGCTCAGATCAATATCAGGAGGGAAATAAATGGCATTTGCAAATGAAGTGGGAATAGACCTTGGTACTGCGAATGTACTTGTATATATAAAAGGTAAAGGAATCGTTCTGAACGAGCCTTCAGTTGTGGCTATCAACAGGGATACTGACGAGATCCTTGCGGTAGGGGAAGAGGCAAGACAGATGCTGGGAAGGACTCCGGCAAACGTCATTGCCGTAAGGCCACTCAGAGACGGCGTTATCTCGGATTACGACGTTACCGAGAGGATGCTCAAGTATTTCATCAAGAAGGCCTGCGGATCCGGCAGATTCATAAGGCCGACGCTGATGGTATGCGTACCCAGCGGCGTTACCGAAGTGGAAAAGAGAGCGGTCAGGGAAGCTGCCATAGAAGCAGGCGGAAAGTCTGTATACCTTATGGAAGAGCCTGTCGCGGCTGCTATAGGCGCAGGGCTTGACATCTCAAAGCCTGACGGGGTGCTTGTAATAGACATAGGCGGCGGCACAACGGATATCGCGGTCATTTCCCTGGGCGGCATAGTTACAAGCTGTTCCGAGAAAGTCGCCGGAGACAAATTCGACGAGGCCATCATCAAGTACATGCGCAAAAAGCACAACCTGTACATCGGTGAAAGGACTGCCGAGGAACTGAAGGTGAATATCGGAACCGCGTACAAGCGGGACGAGGATATTTCAATGGAATGCCGCGGAAGAGACCTGGTAACGGGACTTCCGAAGAACATAGATATTTCATCCGCGGAGATGCTTGAGGCTCTCGATGAGCCGCTGACCATCATCTGCGAATCGGTGCACAGCGTTCTCGAGCAGACGCCACCCGAACTTGCCGCGGACATCTTCAACAGCGGCATCACCATCACAGGCGGAGGAGCTTATCTGTGGGGTATAGACAAGAGAATTGAGGCAAGGACCGGCGTGAAGGTAAGGATCGCCGAGGAAGCGAAATCATGCGTTGCAATCGGTACCGGAGAGGCGCTGAACAACATCAAGGCTCTTGAGAACAACCCAATCAACAGAAGAGACCCGTACGCATAGAGAATGAGCATTTAAAAACTGTCTCATAAGGGACAGTTTTTTTGCGGACATTTGCAGGTATAAATGCTGCGGAAAAGCAGCGGGAGCACGTATGAAACTTGAACTGATAGCTACGGCCACCTTCGGCCTTGAAGCTGTAGTGAAAAGAGAGATAGAAGAACTGGGATACAGGATACTCAGGTCCGAGGACGGAAAGATAACCTTCCTCGGGGATGAGCGTGCTGTCGTGCGCGCGAACCTGTGGCTCAGGTGCGCTGACCGGGTGCTCCTGAAACAGGGGGAGTTCGACGCAAGGGAATTCGAAGAGCTTTTCCAGCAGACAAAGGGCATCCCTTGGGAGGAACTCATACCGCCGGACGGGAAGTTTACTGTGACCGGAACATCAGTAAAATCAACGCTTCACAGCGTTCCGGCATGCCAGAGCATAGTAAAGAAAGCCATAGTCGAAAGGCTGAAGGATTACTACGGCATGGAGCATTTCCCCGAGACCGGGGCAAGCTATACGGTGAAGGTCACCATGCTCAAGGACAGGGCTACCATAACAGTGGATACCAGCGGGGAAGGGCTTCACAAAAGAGGCTACAGGAAAGCTTCTGTTGCAGCGCCTCTGAAAGAGACTCTGGCGGCGGCAATGATAAATCTTACTTTCTGGAACAGGGACAGGATTCTGGTGGATCCCATGTGCGGCTCGGGTACGATACCTATAGAGGCGGCGATGATCGCAAGGAATATGGCCCCGGGACTGGGCAGACATTTTGCCTTTGAAGGCTGGGAACTCATCCCGGATGAGATCGTGAAACAGGAAAAGAAAGCGGCTTTTGAAGCTATGGACTACAGCGGAGAGCTGCAGATATACGGCTATGACATAGATACGAGAGCCATCGAAGCGGCCAGGATCAACGCCGATCTGGCGGGAGTCGCGGAGGATATTCTTTTCAAGCAGATGGCCGTCAAGGACCTTAAGGCAGAAGGCGAAAGAGGGATAATAATAACGAATCCGCCCTATGGTGAGAGGGTAGGAGAAAAGGAAAAAATTGAAAAAAAATACATTGACATAAATAAACTGCTCACGGAGCATCCCGACTGGTCGTGCTTCGCCGTGACCCCGGACAAAAACTTCGAAAAAAAGGCTCTGGGAAGACCTGCCGACAGGCGCAGAAAGCTTTATAACGGCAATATTCAGGTATGTTACTACCAGTATCACGGACAGAAACCGGAAGGCGGAAAAAACAATGCGGGTCTCAATGGAAAAAGTGCCGGAAAATAGTGCCGGTAATTGGGCCAAGATAGTTGACTTTGCATAAAAATGCGTATAAAATGTATAAATATATAGAGGAGGATAACGGAATGGCTATCGATCTGAAAGGAAGACATTTTCTGACGCTGATGGATTTTACTCCGGAGGAGATCAGATATCTGCTTGACACCGGGCACAGACTGAAGAAGGAAAAAAAGCAGGGAATATACAACAGGACTCTTGAAGGGAAGAACATCGCCCTTATTTTTGAGAAGACATCGACGAGAACAAGGTGTTCATTCGAAGTGGCGTGTAAGGAAGAGGGAGCCAATGTGACTTTCATAGATCCTTCAAGCTCACACTTCGGGAAGAAGGAGTCCGTTGAGGATTCGGCGAAAGTTTTCGGCAGATTTTTCGACGGCATCGAATACAGAGGCTTCGGGCAGGATATCGTAGAGGCTTTGGCAAAGTATTCGGGAGCTGTCGTATGGAACGGGCTTACTGACGAGGATCATCCGACTCAGATCCTGGCCGATATGATGACCATAGAAGAGAATATAGATAAACCGCTGAAGGACGTAAAAGTAGTATTCTGCGGGGATATAAGAAACAACATGAGTTACGCGTGGATGTACGGATGCGCCAAGATGGGAATGACATTCGTTGCTTTCGGGCCTGACGAAATGAAGGCGGATCTTGATCCTGCGGTAATGGAGAAAGTGAATAAGACAGCAGCCGAAACAGGAGCTGAGATCATCGTTTCATCGGATGATTCGGACCTTGCCGGCGCTGACGTAATATATACGGATGTCTGGGCGTCCATGGGCGAAGAGGAGGCCATACCCGAAAGAGTAAAGCTCCTTTCACCTTTTAAAGTTACCATGGAACTTCTCGAGAAGACGGGGAACAAGGACGTCATATTCCTTCACTGCCTGCCTGCTTTCCACGATTTTGAAACGAAGCTGGCGAAAGAGCAGATGGAACTGGGCTACGACATCAGGGAAGTCACAGACGAAGTATTCAGAAGCGAACATTCAAAGGTGTTCGACGAAGCGGAGAACAGGATTCATTCCATCAAGGCCGTTTGCGTCGCCACACTTGGGAAATAGAAAAGAAAGGATCATGAAACAACATGGAAGGACTTATTTATCTTGAAGACGGGACCGTCTACAGAGGTGAAGGATTCGGCGCCGAGACCACCAAGGTCGGCGAGCTGGTATTCAACACCGCTATGACCGGATACCAGAGGACCCTGACAGACCCTTCATACAAGGGGCAGATCATCACCATGACATATCCTCTCATAGGCAACTACGGCATATCGGAGGAGGATTACGAATCCAGCTGCGTACACGCTTTCGGGCTGGTGATAAAGGATCTTTGCAGAAAGCCGTCCAACAGCAAGTCTGTCACAGACCTTGCTTCCTGGCTCAAAGACCAGGGTGTTCCAGGCGTGCAGGGCCTCGATACGAGGATGATAACCAAGAAAATCAGAAACGAAGGTACTGTAAAGTGCGTTATCAGCACAGAAGGCATAACCGCTGACCAGGCGAAAGAACTGTGCGACAGCACCCAGCTGAGAAACGACTGGATGAAGGAAGCCGGAGTAAAGGCGCCGAAAGTAATGGGCGACGGCAGCAGAAAGATAGCCGTTATGGATTTCGGAGTAAAAGAAAGCATCCTCACAGCTTTCCTTCACAGGGACTGCACTCTGAAACTTTTCCCATACGGCACCTCGGCAGAAGACATACTTGCGTGGGAGCCGGACGGCATATTCCTGACCAACGGGCCGGGAGATCCGGAAGAGGCTGTTGAATGGATCGAGGTAATAAAAGATCTCATCGACACAGTGCCAATCTTCGGCATATGCATGGGTCATCAGGTACTTGCCCTTGCCATGGGAGGACAGACCTACAAGCTCAAATACGGCCACAGAGGCGGCAATCACGGCGTATATGATAAAGACACCGGAAGATCGTATATAACGTCCCAGAACCACGGATACGCGGTCAACGGCGACAGCATAATCCTGAAGGGTCTTGAGACGACACACATAAACTTAAACGACGGTACAGTTGAGGGTATGAGGCACATAAGGAAGCCCATATTCTCCGTGCAGTTCCATCCGGAGGCGTCTCCGGGACCGGACGACAGCAGATACCTTTTCGAGAAATTCCTTAAATTCGTTGATGAAGGGAGGGCGTAAGAGATGCCAAAGAAACGCGATCTTAAAAAAATACTCATAATCGGCTCAGGCCCTATCATCATCGGACAGGCGGCGGAATTCGACTACGCCGGGACCCAGGCATGTAAAGCCATCAGGGAAGAAGGCATAGAGACTGTTCTTGTTAACAGCAACCCCGCCACCATCATGACCGACAAGGGAATCGCTGACAAAGTGTATATGGAGCCTCTTACTGAAGACGCTCTTATCAAAATCATAAAGAAGGAAAAGCCCGACGGAATGCTGGCAGGCTTTGGCGGCCAGACAGGACTGAACCTGTCCATGGCCATGGAAGACAAGGGCATCCTGGACGAAATGGGCGTTGAGCTTCTGGGAGTCAACAGGAATTCCATAAAGAAAGCCGAAGACAGGGAAGAGTTCAAAAAACTCATGCTGGATATCGGCGAACCTATCCCGGCAAGCACCATCGCCACCACACTTGACGAATGCAAGGCTTTCGTTGACGAGATCGGATACCCTGTGATCATCCGCCCCGCTTACACTCTAGGCGGCACAGGCGGCGGTTTTGCGTACAACGACGACGACCTTAAGAAATACGCCACAAGAGGCATGGAATCAAGCGCTATCGGACAGATACTCCTTGAAAAATCCATCGCCGGCTGGAAAGAGATAGAATTCGAAGTCATCCGTGACGCAAAGGATAACTGCATCATCCTATGTTCCATGGAGAATCTGGACCCTGTAGGCGTACATACGGGAGACAGCGTGGTAGTAGCTCCGACACAGACATTAAGGGACAAGGAATACCAGATGCTGAGAGACGCGTCCCTTAAGATAATCAGAGCCCTCGAGATCGAAGGCGGCTGCAACATCCAGTTCGGGCTGGATCCTATCACCGGAGACTACGTGGTAATCGAAGTAAACCCGAGAGTAAGCAGATCGTCTGCTCTGGCTTCCAAGGCGGCAGGCTACCCGATCGCCAAGATAGCGGCCAAGATCGCTTTAGGATACGGCCTTGACGAGCTGACAAACTATGTTACTCAGTCAACCAGCGCGTGCTTCGAGCCGGTCATCGACTACATCGTGGTCAAATTCCCCAAGTGGCCTTTCGACAAGTTCAGGACCGCGTCCAGAAAACTTGGCACACAGATGAAGGCTACCGGAGAAGTAATGGCTATAGACAGGACCTTCGAAAGCGCCCTGCTGAAGGCCATCACGTCCCTTGAAGTAAAATGCGACGGACTGAGAGTGCCTTACGTCACCAACCTTGATGACGAAAAACTCATGAAAAAACTGGCCGACTGCGACGATGAAAGGATATTCTGCATCGGCGAAGCTTTCAGAAGAGGACTGGCGACAGTCGAGGATATATATGAGACCACCAAGATCGACAGATGGTTCATAAATAAGATCAAGAACATCGTCGATATGGAATTCACTCTTTCGGAGGAGAAACTGAACAAGAATCTCCTGCGCAAAGCCGAGGCAATGGGCTTTACGGATTCCGAGATCCTGGAGCTTTCCGGAGTGAAGAGGGAAGTCCTGCAGGATATGCGTCTGTATCATGACATATTCCCGATCTACAAGATGGTAGACACCTGCGGCGGCGAGTTCGATGCGGCCACGCCTTATTACTACTCCTGCTATGACACCGAGGATGAAGGTGACAGGGGACATAAGGACAAGGTGCTGGTAGTAGGTTCAGGTCCTATCAGGATCGGACAGGGTATCGAATTCGACTACTGCTGTGTACAGGGCGTATGGGCCCTCAAAGAGCTGGGATATGAAGCCATCATAATGAACAACAACCCTGAGACGGTAAGTACGGACTTTGACACATCGGACAAACTGTACTTCGAGTCCCTCCACATGGATAACGTAATGAATGTCATCAGGAAGGAAAGACCTGAGGGCGTCATCCTGCAGCTGGGAGGACAGACAGCGCTTAATATCGCGCCTGATCTGGACAGCAGAAGCATCAATATACTGGGAACCCATTTCTCCAACATAGACCTGGCGGAAGACAGGGAAAAATTCAGCAATCTGCTCCATGAGCTTGATATTCCAACGCCTGAAGGACATGCGGTAACCACCCGTGAAGAGGCCTTTGAGATAGTTGAGAAGCTGGGATATCCGCTTGTCGTAAGGCCGTCTTATGTAATCGGCGGAAGAGCCATGCAGGTTGTCTATGATGACGATGAACTGCTGAGATATCTGAAGGAAGCGGTATCGCTTTCCACAGAACATCCTGTATTCATAGACCAGTATATCGTCGGAAAAGAGATAGAGATCGATGGTATCTCCGATGGAACAGATATTCTGATCCCGGGGATCATGGAACACATCGAAAGGACAGGCGTCCACTCCGGTGACAGTATATCCGTATACCCCCACTTCTCCATCAGCGACGATGTGGCAGACACCATAATCGACTACACCAAGAGGATAACTAAGGCTCTGGATATAATCGGACTTGTCAACGTACAGTACGCTTTTGACGGCGAGAAAGTATACGTCATAGAAGTGAACCCGAGAGCATCCAGGACAGTTCCTATTCTGAGTAAGGTAACTGGAGTTCCCATGGTCAAAGTGGCCGTTGCGGCAATGCTGGGACAGTCCCTCGAAGAACAGGGATACGGCACGGGCCTTTATCCGAGATCGGCTAATTACGCGGTCAAGGTTCCGGTATTCTCAGGAGCCAAACTGGTAGATACAGATATGGTACTTGGACCTGAAATGAAGTCTACAGGCGAAGTTCTTGGTATAGATCCGAACTTGGACAAGGCTATATACAAAGGTTTCCTGGCAGCCAATATGCACATACCTACAGAAGGTACAGTATACGTGGCCCTCAGGGATTATGAAAAGAACGACAACTCCGCTGATATCATCAGGGCTTACCACGCCAAGGGATTTGATATCTGCGCTTCGAAGGGCACGGCGGCATTCCTTAACGAAAGAGGCATACCTGCCCAGGAGATGAGCATGGATGAATATAAAGAAGCTCTGGAAGACAGGATCCAGCTTGTGATCAATATACCGACTCTGACCAACCATGCGGAGACTTTCGGATTTGCAATGAGGAGACTGGCCATCGAAAGAGGGCTTGCAGTTCTCACATGCATGGATACAGCTGAAGCCTTCCTGAAGGCCATCGACCTGAAGCAGAAGAATACAGATCTGGACTACAGGCTCGTATGGGAATAGCTTCGCGAACTCCTGAAAAAGTGTAAGATCAACAGACCGGGCGACCGTAAGGCCCGGTCTTTTCTTTACCCGTATGGGGCGGGCGCAATGACGACAATTTTACACTTGTTTTTTCCGGCGTATAGTGATAATATTGCTTGTATCTTGTTTTCTGGACCGGCGGACCGCTTTTGCGCCGCAAGTCCTAAGAATAGGAGGATGTAGAGGTTATTATGGAAATCGAACTGAAATACGGTATCGACAGCAAGGATACCGCGATAAAGATATGGAAAGACCCGTATCTGAAATCAATAGAAGAGCCTGACACGAGAGAGACTCTCACCATGAAGGGCGTGTATTTTGATACAGAAGATCACGACCTTATGAAAAACGATATCGCTCTGAGGATCAGGCAGGAAGGCAGCAGGATCGTTGCGGCTCTCAAATGGAACGACAACAGCGAAGGCAATCTCCACAAGAGGGAGGAGATGAATGTTGCCGTAACCGATGAAGCCCAGCTGGAAAGACCCAATATCGTGGTCTTTGAGGACAGCGATATAGGCAAGGACCTTATCAAACTGGTAGGCGGCAAGAAACTCAAAAAGATGATGGTCGTTGACGTTGTGAGGCGCAGATTCAGAGTCGAGGAAAACAATACTCTCATGGAGATATCCATAGACACAGGTGAGATCATTACCGAGAACGGCAATGAGCCCGTGCTCGAGATAGAACTGGAGCTTTTCACAGGGGAAGACAGCCAGCTTATGGATCTGGGAAACAGGCTCGCCGAGCGGTACGGCCTGGTGTCCGAAAAGAGGAGCAAGTACCTGAGAGGAATCAGGCTGCTTGGAGTCGATACCGGCGCGGCTGCAGAATGAAAGAGAGACTTTCCCGCATGATTGAAATGATAAGATATAAAGACTGCCTGAAGCAGTCTTTTTCTTTACATCCGGATAAGGCTTTTTTGTACCTCAAATCCTTTACTTTTCAACATCATAAGAGTATAATTATTGTACTTGCGTTTAGATGAGCGCAACAGAACAAAGACACTAATTTCAGGAGGAAATATATTCATGAAAACAACATTTATCTCAAAAGAAAACAACGACGCTAAATTTGAAATGGAATTCACAGGAGAAGAATTCGAAGAGGCTATCCAGAAGGTCTATCAGGAGACCAAGGACAGGTTCCGTGTAGACGGCTTCAGAAAGGGCAAAGCTCCCAGAAGCATTATCGAGAAGAGATACGGCGAGCACATTTTTGAAGACGACGCTATCAACAATCTTTTCTCAGACAAATACATGGAGGCTGTAACAGAACTGGGACTGAAGGTCATCAACAGCCCGAGGGCAGAATTCCAGACAGTCAGCAGAGAAGAAGGACTCAAAGTGGTCATCACAGTTGAGTGCTATCCGGAAGTTGACGTCAAGGACTACAAGGGCGTTGAGATAGAAAGAAGAGTAGCGGAAGTAACAGATGACGATATCAATACTGAACTTGACACTCTCCGCAAGAGAAACGCCAGGATCGAAAACGTTGAAAGACCGATCAAGGACGGAGACCACATCATACTGGACTTTGACGGATCAGTTGACGGAGTTCCTTTCGACGGCGGCAAGGCTGACAGCTATTCACTGGTAATAGGTTCCGGCACATTCATCCCGGGATTCGAAGAGCAGCTCATCGGCGTAGAGCCGGGCGGCGAAAAGGACGTAGTCGTTACTTTCCCGGAAGATTACGGCGCAGAGGATCTGGCAGGAAAAGAAGCAGTATTCAAGTGTAAAGTCCACGAAGTAAAGGAAGAAGAGCTTCCTGAGCTGGACGACGATTTCGCCAAGGACGTAAGCGAGTTCGATACTCTTGAAGAACTGAAGAAGGATACAGCTGAAAAACTCCAGGACGAGAAGAACAAGAGAGCAGAGAACATGATGAAGGATGCTGCTATCAAGGCAGTATACGAAGCAAACGATATCTATGTTCCGCGTCCGCTGGTAGAAGATGAACTGGACAACATGATCGATACCCTCAAGCAGAGGATCGCACAGCAGGGAGTTGATTTTGACACTTATCTCGGATACATCGACAAGAAAGAAAGCGACATGCGCGAAGACATGAAGGAAGAGGCTGAGAGAAACGTCAAGACAAGAATGCTGGTTGCCGCAGTCGTTGATAAAGAAAACATCACTGCAGACGACGCGGACCTGGATAAGCAGGTCGAAGACATGGCCAAGCAGTACAACATGGAAGCTGACAAGATCAGAGAGATGCTTGGCGAAGACAATCTCCAGTTCATGAAGAAGGATCTGGAAATGCAGAAGGCTGTAGACTTCATCTTCGATAACGCAGTTATCAAGGAGCCGGAAGAGAAAGCCGAAGAGAAGGCTGAAGAGGCTCCGGCAGAGGAAACAAAAGAAGACTAAGGCGTAAAGAGGCCGCATCCGCGGCGCTCGGAGGTCATAGTAAAAAGATACATGGGAGGAACAGATGGCTTTGATTCCGTATGTAATAGAACAGACAGGTAAAGGCGAAAGATCCTATGACATATATTCCAGACTCCTTAAGGACAGGATCATATTCATCGGTGAGGAGATCGACGATTATGTGGCGAGTCTTGTAGTGGCCCAGCTGCTTTTCCTTGAAGCAGAAGACCCGGACAAGGATATTTCGATCTACATAAACAGCCCCGGCGGCTCTGTTACCGCGGGAATGGCCATCTATGACACCATGCAGTATATAAAGTGTGATGTGTCGACTATCGGTGTGGGTCTGGCTGCCAGCATGGGAGCATTTCTCCTCTCATCAGGCACAAAGGGAAAGAGATACGCTCTTCCCAACGCTGAGATAATGATCCACCAGCCCCTGGGAGGCGCCAGCGGACAGGCTGAGGACGTAAGGATCCAGGCTGACTGGCTTGTGAACACCAGGGAAAAACTCAACAGGATCATCAGCGAGAACACCGGTCAGGAAATATCAGTAGTTGAAAAAGATACGGACAGAGATAACTTCATGAGCGCAGAAGACGCTATGAAGTACGGACTCATCGACAAGGTGATCACAAGCAGGTAAAACCGTATCACGGGGGAAAGAGATATGAGCAAATACGATGAAAACAACGAACTTACATGTTCGTTCTGCGGAAAGCCTCAGAGCCAGGTTAAGCGTTTGATAAGCGGCTCCGGGGTGTATATATGTAATGAATGCGTAGCTCTTTGTCAGGACATAATAGCTGACGAGGAGCGTTTGGCATATGCCGAAGCCCATGATCAGCAGGAAGAAAGGCTTCCCGTACCGAAGGAGATCGCTGAGACTCTTTCACAGTACGTCATCGAGCAGGATGAGGCGAAAAAGGCGCTGGCAGTTGCGGTATACAACCATTACAAAAGGATAAACGATATAAGGCACGATCAGGATGAAGAGGATGTGGAGCTCCAGAAGAGCAACATCGTTCTTATCGGACCTACGGGTTCGGGAAAGACCCTTCTGGCCCAGACTCTGGCGAGGATATTAAACGTTCCCTTCGCCATTGCCGACGCAACATCTCTGACGGAAGCAGGTTATGTGGGTGAAGATGTGGAAAACATCCTTCTGAGACTCATACAGGCTGCGGATTACGATATCGACAAGGCCCAGAAGGGCATCATCTATGTGGATGAGATCGATAAGATATCCAGAAAATCAGAGAATCCTTCCATCACCAGAGACGTAAGCGGCGAAGGCGTTCAGCAGGCGCTGCTGAAAATACTGGAAGGGACCGTTGCCAATGTTCCGCCCCAGGGTGGAAGGAAGCATCCCCAGCAGGAATTCATCCAGTTCGACACCACCAACGTTCTGTTCATCTGCGGAGGAGCTTTTGACGGACTGGGCGAAGTTATCCAGAGAAGGATCGGCGAAAAGGTCATCGGATTCAATTCGGACATCATAGAGACCAAAGAGGAATCCTCAGCGATCCTGGCAAAAGTCCAGCCGGAAGACCTGATGAAATACGGGCTCATTCCTGAACTGATCGGAAGACTTCCAGTAGTAGTCGCTCTGGAGGAGCTTTCCAAGGATGCTCTCATGAGGATCATAAAGGAGCCGAAGAACGCGCTGATCAAGCAGTACAAAAAGCTTTTCGAGCTTGACGATGTGGAGCTTGAGGTGGAAGACGAGGCTATAGAAGCCATCGCTGAAAAGGCTCTTGAAAGAAAGACCGGCGCGAGAGGCCTGAGGAGCATATTCGAACACGTAATGAGGGACGTGATGTTCGATGTTCCCTCAAGACAGGACGTAAGAAAGTGCATAATAACAAAAGATACTGTCTTGAACGATGTACCGCCGACCCTGGTGCTTGCTGACCCGGGGCAGGGCGAACAGGAAGACGAGACAGCATAGACTATCCTGAAAAAGGAGGATATATATGGCAGACGAAAAGAAAGAAATAACGAGAGAAACACTGCCGGAAGGCAGCGGGAATATAACTGAAGACAACAAGGATATAGATCCGGTAGGGATGAAACCGGAAGACGACGATACAGTCGTGCTCCCGATGATCCCCCTCAGAGGACTGAATGTTTTTCCGAACATGGTCCTCAATTTTGACATAGGAAGGGAAAAGTCCGTCAACGCTCTGGAAAAGGCAATGATAATGGACAAGTACATCTTCCTGGCGGCCCAGAAAGACGAAACCACCGATCTTCCCACACCTGATGATTTCTATCATGTGGGTACCGTAGGCAGAGTAAAGCAGATGCTGAAACTGCCGGGGGATTCCATACGCGTGCTCGTTGAAGGACTGTCCAGAGGAGTGATAGAAGACGTGATTTTTGAAGTGCCTTACTTCAAGTGCCGCGTCCGCAAAGTGGAGGATGAAACGCCTCTCTATATCGACCCCAGGACAGAGGCTCTCATGAGAGCGATACTGACCAATTTCGAAGAATATATCGAGCTTGACCCCAAGCTTTCACAGGATATGATCGGAGCAGTGATCGGCGTGGACGAACCGGGAAGGTTCGCGGACATGATCGCTTCACATCTGGATATCAAGATCGAGGACAAACAGAAGCTTCTGGAAGCCTTTGATGTTTCAGACAGGCTCGAGATACTGAACCACATCATCTCAAGGGAGATCGAGATACTTAAACTGGAACAGGACATCACCACCAAGGTGAAGGTGCAGATGAACAAGAACCAGAAGGAATACTTCCTGAGAGAGCAGATGAGAGCTATACAGGATGAGCTTGGCATCGATGAGGAGATAGAAGACGAAGCCCTCAAGTGGAAGGAACAGCTGGAAAAACTCAAGCTGCCGGCCAAGATCAACGACAAGGTCGAAAAAGAGATAAGCAAGTTCTCCAAGATGCAGCCGGGCTCCGCGGAAGCCACAGTAGTAAGGACCTATGTGGAGACCATACTTGAGCTGCCATGGAAGAAGCTTTCAAGACTGAACACGGATATCAACAAGGCGGAGAAGATCCTGAACGAGGATCATTACGGCCTGGAAAAAGTAAAGGAAAGAGTCCTTGAATACCTGGCGGTAATACACCTTTCAAAGAGGATCAGAGGACCGATACTCTGCCTCGTAGGTCCTCCGGGAGTCGGCAAGACTTCCATAGCCAGATCCATCGCCAGAGCCACAGGAAGGAAATTCGTAAGAATGTCACTGGGCGGCGTAAGAGACGAGGCTGAGATAAGAGGACACAGACGTACATATATCGGCGCTATCCCGGGAAGAGTCATAAACGCCATGAAGGACGCGGGAACGAGAAACCCGGTATTTCTTTTCGACGAAGTCGACAAGATCGGCGCGGACTTCAAGGGAGATCCGGCCTCAGCCCTTCTCGAAGTGCTGGATCCGGAGCAGAACAACGACTTTACAGATCATTATCTCGAGGTACCGTTTGACCTTTCCAAGGTAATGTTCATAACGACGGCAAACACCGCGGAGACTATCCCTCAGCCCCTCATGGACAGGATGGAAGTCATCGAAGTGCCGGGCTACACTGAAGAGGAAAAGGTGAAGATCGCCCAGCAGTATCTGATACCGAAGAAGGTAAAGGAACACGGCCTTGAAAAGAGCAGCATCACCATTCCTGAAGAAAGCATCAGGGATCTGATCAACTACTATACCCGTGAGTCCGGAGTGAGAAATCTCGAGAGGGAGATCGCCAATCTGTGCAGGAAGGTGGCGAGAAAGATCGTTGCCGGCGAAGGAAAGAGATTCAGGATCACACCGAAGAAGGTAGAGGAATATCTGGGTAAGAAGAGGTTCCACTACGACATAATAAAGAACGACAAACAGGTAGGACTCACAACAGGTCTGGCATGGACCGTAGTCGGAGGAGAGACTCTGGATATAGAGGCTACCATCGTTCCCGGAACAGGCAAGATCGTTCTGACAGGCCAGATGGGCGACGTGATGCAGGAATCCGCCACCACAGGCATAAGCTACATCAGATCGGTCGCTGACAAGCTTGATATAGATCAGGATTTCTACAAGGAAAAAGATATACACATCCATATCCCTGAAGGCGCCGTACCAAAGGACGGCCCGTCCGCGGGCGTGACCATGTGCACAGCGGTAATCTCCGCTCTGACAGGCATCCCTGTAAGGAAGGACATTGCCATGACAGGGGAGATAACCCTCCGCGGCAAAGTGCTCCCGGTAGGCGGAATAAGGGAAAAGGTCCTTGCAGCCCACAGAGCGGGCATCAGGAAAGTTCTTCTTCCTGAGGACAACAAACGCGATATAGACGAGATACCTGAAGCAGTCAGAAAGGAAATGCAGTTCGTGCTCCTGAAGAACGCGGACGACGCGCTGCAGCAGGTGCTCACAGGACGGAAGAAAGTCAGTCTCTCATAGAGGTGATATGATGATTATCAAAGAAGCCGCCCTTGAGGCCATGGCCGCGAAGCCTTCCCAGTACCCTGCGGAAGATCTGACAGAGATAGCTTTTGCGGGAAGATCCAATGTGGGGAAATCATCCCTTCTGAATCTTATGACAGGCAGGAAAAAACTCGCCTATGTCAGCGGCAGCCCGGGAAAGACCAGGACCATCAATTTTTACAGGATAAACGATTCTTTCAGGATAGTGGATCTGCCCGGCTACGGATACGCGAAGATATCAAAGAAGGTCTCACAGGAGTGGGGAAAGATGATGGAGGCGTATCTGGAAAAACGGCCGAACCTGGTCAAGGTGGTCCAGCTTGTGGATATACGGCATGAGCCCACGGCCCAGGACGTGCAGATGTATGATTATCTCAGATATTACGGCCTTGACGGCATAGTCGTGGCTACAAAGGCAGATAAGGTGTCGTCCAACCAGAAGCAGAAACAGATCAGCGTCATAAGGAAGACTCTCGGTCTTTCAAAAGACGATCTGGTGATACCTGTCTCTGCGCTCAAGAAGACGGGACACGAAGCGCTCCTTGATGTACTGGAGCAGTTGACGGCCCGGTAAACGGAGAAGTGATATGCAGTGGCTTTTCAGATTCAGACTGATATACGGTCTTGCGAAAACGCTGAAACAGCTGTTTTCGATCAAAAAAGCGCAGCGCGAAAGAGAGGATAAAGAGAACGGGCACCTGGCAAGAAATTTCAAAGGCAGGAAAGTTATTGATGTCAATTTCACGGTAGAGGAAGAAGACGGAAAGGGAAACTGAAATGGCTTACGATTCGACTATTGGAACAGTACTGATCACAGAAAAAGAGATCATCACCAGAGCGGAAGAACTGGGAAAGCAGATAACCAGGGACTACAAGGGCAAGGAACTCGTCCTGGTAGGCATCCTGAGAGGCGCTGTCATGTGGATGGCAGAACTCATGAAGAATATCAACCTTGAGGATCTTACTATCGATTTCATGGCTGTTTCCAGCTACGGGGCAGCGACAAAGAGCTCCGGTCAGGTCAAGATCAACAAGGATCTGAATTCAGACATCATGGGCAAAGACGTGATCATCGTGGAAGATATCGTTGACACAGGAACGACTCTCCACTATCTCAGGAATTTCCTGCAGAGCAGAGAGGCCAACAGTGTGGAGATCTGCAGTATGCTGGACAAACCTGAAAGAAGAGAAGCTGACGTTCCTATCAAATACAAGGGATTTGAAGTGGACAACCTCTTCATCGTGGGATACGGACTTGATTATGACCAGAAATACAGGAACCTGCCTTATATCAGCTTCCTGAATGAGTAATAAGAACATGTACGATATTTGCATAATCGGAGGCGGAGCATCCGGTATGACCGCGGCCATCGCGGCTCATCAGAAGGATGAAGACTTAAGCATCTGCCTCATTGAGAAAAACGATATACTGGGCAGAAAGATTCTGGCCACAGGCAACGGCCGCTGCAATCTCAGCAACGAAGAGTGCGAGAACAGCGGGACAGTTCTTGATTTTATGAAGAGACTTGGCCTTTATACCAGAACAGATGATGAAGGCAGGATATATCCTTATTCGGAACAGGGCGCTCAAGTGAGAGCGCTTCTTGCCGACCACGCTCAGGCGGCGTGCAGCAGCGTGATGCTGGGAGAAAGCGTTTCTTCCGTGGAAAAGACTGACGCCGGTTTCACCGTTAAGACAGAAAGCGGAAAGACAGTGGAGGCGGCAAAGCTCATCATCGCTTCAGGCGGTAAGGCGGGCCCCCGGTACGGGACTACAGGAGACGGATACGCCCTGGCAAAAGCCCTCGGTCATACAGTCACGAGACTCGGGCCGGCGCTGTCTGCTATAGAGACAGAAGAAGACCTTTCAGCCCTGAAGGGCGTAAGGGCTAAATGCGAGGCATATCTTTTTGAAGGTCTCGACAATATATGGAGAGAATCCGGTGAGGTCCAGTTCACAGAGGACGGACTTTCCGGAATATGCATATTCAATATGGCCGGCATGGTAAGGATCCGTGACGGTGAGACTTACAGGGGGGCCATGCACAGATACCAGATAGGCGTGGATCTGCTGCCGGACTTTGACGAAGAGGAATTTATCGCCCTTCTGCAGCAGCGTCAGAAGATGGAAGACGTAAGGAAAGAAAGCAGAAGGCTTCTTGGTACCGTAGTCAACGACAAGATCGCTGAATACGCCATAGAGAATTCTGGCACGGAAGCCCATGAACTTGCCGCGGCTCTGAAATACACAAGATTCCAGGTGAGAGCCATCAAAGGCTGGAAGGACGCCCAGTGCACCGCCGGCGGAGTCGTTTACGACGAAGTGGACAGTGAGACCATGGGCTCTTTGAAGACGGAAGGACTGTTCTTCGCGGGCGAGATAATGGACTACGACGGCCCATGCGGAGGATTCAATCTTCAGCACGCCTGGGAAACAGGAATAAAGGCAGGAAAAGGCGCTGCCGCAAAGTAAAAGGCTCAATACGGAGGACACAGCATGGATACTGCTTATTACAGGATCAGCGAGATAAAGCTCAGTCCTGACGATGAAAAAAGCAGAATACCTGAGAAGATATGCAGGAAGCTGGGTCTTGAAGAGTCAGATATAATAGAGTGGAAAATAGTAAAAGAATCCATCGACGCCAGGAAGAAACCCGATATCAGACTGGTGTATACGGTGGATTTTTTGTGTGATAAAAAGGATATCCTGAAGCGGAAAGGTGCGAAGATAAGCCTTGCCCCCGACGAGACCTACGAGATGCCCGTATGCAGCTCTAAGCCTGAGAAAAGGCCGGTGATAATCGGCTCAGGACCGTGCGGCATGTTCGCGGCCTACGTGCTGGCTCACGGGGGAGCTGCGCCTCTTGTCATAGAACAGGGTTCCTCCATGGAAAAACGCGTGAAGGACGTGGAGAAGTTCTGGAATGAAGGCGTCCTCGACACCTGCTCCAACGTACAGTTCGGAGAGGGCGGCGCAGGGACGTTTTCCGACGGCAAGCTCACCACCGGCATAAAGGACATAAGGATAAAAAAGATACTCGAAGTTTTCGTAAAGGCGGGGGCGGATGAGCAGATCCTTTACAAAAACAGGCCGCACATAGGCACAGATGTGCTCAGAAAGGTCGTAGTGAATATAAGAAAAGAGATAGAATCTCTCGGCGGCGCGTATATGTTCGACACCCGGATGACCGAAATACTGACGGAGGGCGGCGCGGTATGCGGCATAGCCGTAGAAGATACGAAGACCAAAGACCCCGGCGTGATCCCCGCTGATTTTGTCATACTGGCTCCTGGACACAGTTCGCGTGATACCATACGCATGCTGGCGGAAAAGGATATAAAACTGGAGCAGAAGCCCTTCTCTATGGGAGTGAGAGTGCAGCACCCCCAGAAGATGATAGACAGGGCCCAGTACGGGGACGAGAAACTGGCGGAAAAACTCGGCCCGGCGGACTACAAACTCAATTGCAGGTGCTCAGGCGGAAGGGGAGTATATACCTTCTGCATGTGCCCGGGCGGTGAGATCGTCAGAGCTTCGTCTGAAGAGGGCGGAGTGGTCGTAAACGGCATGAGTTACTCAGGCAGAGACGGGGAGTATGCCAACAGCGCGCTCCTTGCGGACATAAAAAAATCCGACCTGGGGTCGGATGATCCTTTCGCGGGTATGGAACTTCAGGAAAAATACGAGCGCCTCGCCTTCATAAACGGCGGAAGCAGTTATAAGGCTCCGGAGACTACCTGGAGCCATTTCCGGGAAGATGACAAGGCCGCTGGGCCTGTGACAGGATCTTTGCCGGATTTCGTTTCGGATGCCATAAGGGAGGCCATGCCTCATCTCGGAAAAAAACTCAAAGGGTTCGACGATCCGGAAACTCTTATGGTTGCGGTTGAGAGCCGCAGCTCTTCACCGGTCAGGATACTCAGGGACAATGAAAGCCGCCAGAGCATCCCGGGTCTGTTCCCGTCAGGTGAGGGAGCGGGCTATGCCGGCGGCATCGTTTCATCTGCTGTGGACGGTATGAAAACCGCCGAAAAAGTAATACAGGCTATTTCTTCTCGTAAATAGCGTATCCGTTCTTATCGTCGCCCAGATAGATCTTTCCATTCTTTAATGTGCCGGTCTGGGTGGCTCCGCTTGCAGTTACTTCGAGGGTATCGTCATCCAGTTTCCATGTACCGTCAGCAACGTTGTCTTCAGACATTTCGATGGTGACTTCACCTTCCTCGGTAAATGTCATTGTGGATTCAACATCCTGCATACCGTAATCTTCAAGACTCTGCTCAGTACCATTAACTTCCCAGCCTGTAAGCTGCCATGTTCCCACAACGCCGGTATTGTCTTTGCCGCAGCCTGTGACTGCCAGCATGCATGTCATCATAAGTATCACTGTCAGTATGCTCAATACTCTCTTTTTCATATCTCTTTTCCTCCTAAGGTTAATTATTTACTTTTTCAAAAGACTCTGCCCGGTCATTTCTTCAGGCTGAGGTATATCCATAAGATCAAGAAGGGTAGGCGCCAGATCCGCAAGCCGTCCTCCGTCCTTCAGCTGATGGGGCTTATTGGCTATGTTCACCAGCGGGACAGGGTTCAGCGAGTGGGCTGTGACCGCGTTTCCTTCATCGTCGATCATATCGTCCGCGTTGCCGTGGTCTGCTGTCAGCAGAATAGTCCCGTCTTTGGCAAGGACCGCCTCAGCTATCCTCGGAACGCACTTGTCCAGAGCCTCGATGGCTTTTACCGCCGCCTCCATGATGCCGGTATGGCCGACCATATCGGCGTTGGCAAAGTTCAGTATGATCACGTCATATATATCTTTTTCTATCATTTCGATCACCTTGTCCGTAACAAGATAAGCGCTCATTTCAGGCTGCATATCGTATGTGGGGACTTTAGGTGAAGGGATCAGTATCCTGTCTTCGTTCTCGTTAGGCGTCTCAACTCCGCCGTTGAAGAAGAAGGTCACGTGGGCGTATTTCTCCGTCTCGGCTATCCTGAGCTGTTTAAGCCCCAGCGATGCCAGGTACTCGCCCAGAGTGTTCTTTATATGTTCCGGCGGGAAAGCCACCAGTACATTGGGCATGTCTGCGTCGTACTGGGTCATGCACACGTAGCAGAGGTCCGAAATGATCTTTTCCCTTTGGAAACTGTCGAAGGAGCCCGCCTCTGAAACGAAGGAGCGGGTGATCTCTCTTGCCCTGTCAGGTCTGAAGTTGAACATGATGATGCTGTCGCCGTCATTTACCGTGGCAACGGGAGCACCGTTTTCCATCACTACAGTCGGAAGTACGAACTCGTCATTCTCGTCCCGTCCGTAGGCGTTGGTAACGGCTTCTTCACCGCTTGAAGCGGTTTCGCCTTTGCCAAGGGTGATGGCGTCGTAGGCCTTCTGTATCCTTTCCCATCTGTTGTCCCTGTCCATGGCGTAGTAACGTCCTGAAACAGTGGCGATCTTTCCCAGGCCTTTTTCCGCCATGTAGGCGTTCAGGCTGCTGATATATGTGACCGCGCATCTTGGGGGAACGTCTCTTCCGTCAAGGAAACAGTGGACGAAAAGATTCGTAACGCCTTTTTCCTTAGCTATATCGATGAGGCCGAAGAGGTGTTCGATGTGACTGTGGACGCCGCCGTCGGAAACGAGCCCGAAGAGGTGAAGGGCATGGTCGCCTTTGGCGTGATCCATCGCCGTGTTCAGAGCTTCGTTGGCTTTGAGACGTCCGTCTTCGATAGCTTTTGATATATTTGTGAGCTCCTGATAAACGATGCGGCCTGCTCCGATATTGAGATGCCCCACCTCGGAATTGCCCATCTGCCCGTCAGGCAGCCCCACGTCTTCACCGCACGCCATGATCTGGGTCTTCGG
Organism: Bacillota bacterium; assembly: GCA_030530305.1. Lineage (GTDB taxonomy): Bacteria > Bacillota > Clostridia > Peptostreptococcales > Anaerovoracaceae > RGIG7111. The sequence continues at coordinate 2,605 of JAUMVF010000009.1, read as the reverse complement.
GTATTCCGAAAAGATCCTGTCGAGGGAAGGCGTGTCAGCCTGATATATGGCGTTTCCTTCCTTTGCGGGATTCATGCCGAAGCCGTCGAGTATCATGAGCATTGTCGGTCTGTTTGGTATTTTCATCTGGTCCTCCATGTATAGTCTTTCTGTATCGCGCCTCCGCGCCTTTCGGGACGCACGAGGTACATCTCATTATATCAAAAAAGTGGCGTATTGTTGAACAAAAGTGTAAAATACAGTATATAAGATATCAGTTTGACGCTGCGGGACTTTCTGCCGCAGCCGGTCTTAAAAAAGAGGGGACATACATGGGAGTCAGTTGGAATGATCAACAGAAAGAGGCTATAACGTCAAGAGACGCGGATCTTCTGGTATCTGCAGCGGCAGGTTCCGGCAAGACCGCTGTTCTGGTGGAAAGAGTCAAGAGGATCATAATAGAGGAAAAAGTCGATATAGACAGGATCCTGGTAGTCACATTCACCAAGGCGGCTGCTTCTGAGATGAAGGAAAAGATCATCGGAGCCATTGAGAAAGAACTTGAGGAAGGCAGCGCTGACGGAGCGTTCCTCAGAAGGCAGCTTGACAGGATCAGCGACGCGGACATCAGCACTTTTCATTCTTTTGCCTTCAGGATGATACGCAGATATTTCCAACTGGTTGATGTGGAACCTGATTTCGCGGTCATGGAAGAAGGAGAGACCGCGGTGATGAAGGCTGACGCGGCCGAGCAGCTCTTTGAAGAATCCTTTGAGAGCGGCGACGGGGAGTTCATTGACTTCCTGAAATGCTACAGCAGCGACCGCAACGACAGGGATCTTAAAGAATCAATCATGGCGCTTTATGAGAAGATCATGGCCACTCCGGAACCTTTTGAATGGCTGAGGGAGAATGTAGAGGAACTTGACACGGATGAAGATAGTTTTACGGACAGCAGGTTCTACAGCCTTATGACAGAGGATATCGGAAGGCTCCTGAAAAATTCAGAGGATCTTTTCAGGCAGGGAGTCGGCATACTGGAAGACCACGGCCTTGAAAAACTGTCCGCCAAAGCGTTGGAAGAAGCGGAACAGGTCTTTGCCATGAACAGGAAGTTCGGCAAGGTCAAGTGGGACGAAATGGCGGCGATGATAAACAGTTTTGAAACTGTGACCATGAGATCCACGAATGATGAAAAAGACGAGTGGGCGATGGTAAAGCCTTTCTACGACGAATTCAGAAAAGCTGCGAAAGACGCTATCGGTACTATAAAAGAAAAATACATGACGATCCCGCTGGGGGAGATGATAGAGGATATAAGTTTTACATATCCCAAAGCGAAGATGCTTGAAAAGCTCCTGACGGAATACGACGCCATTTACAGAAAAATGAAGAAAGAGCAGAACGTGCTCGACTATAACGACGCTGAGCACTACGCTCTTGAGATACTGAAAAACGAACAGGTGCGGAATGAGTACAGGGAGAAGTTCAAATACGTGTTCGTCGACGAATACCAGGACTGTAACGTGGTACAGGATACGCTTCTGCAGCAGGTCAGCAGCAGGGGAAATCTTTTTATGGTCGGCGACGTGAAGCAGAGCATATATAAGTTCAGACTTGCAGAACCGGAACTTTTCAAAGCCAGATACAGCGAGTTCGCTGAGGATGAAAGCGGTCTTAAGCAGAAGATAGATCTGAACATGAACTATCGAAGCAAGGAAAACATCATCAAAGCCGTGAACACTGTGTTCAAAAAGAACATGGAGGGCTATGACGACAGCGCGGCTCTGTACAGAGGCGACACCTACGAAGGGGAGTATCAGCCGGAAACGGGACTCTGCCTCATCCAGAGCAGCAGCGACTCTGAAGATCTTCCTGAAGATGTGGCAGCTATGAAAGGCGCCGAACTGGAGGGCCACGCCATAGCGAGGATCATCAACAGATATGTGGGGACAGTTTTTCACGACTCGCTTGACCAGGTCGACCGCAAGATAACTTTCCGGGATATCGTCATACTGCGCCGCTCTGTCAAGGACGTGGCCTATTCGTGGCAGCAGATATTCAGCCGGTACGGCATACCTTTCTACTGTTCCGATTCAAGCGGATATCTCGACACCATCGAAGTAATGGTATTCCTGGATTTCCTCAGACTTATCGACAACAGCAGGCGTGATGTGCCGCTCATGAGTACCATGAGATCGGTCATAGGAGGTTTTTCCATAGATGAAATGATAAAGATACGTCTTCATACGAGAAAGGGACCTTTCCATGAAGCGCTGAAGATATACTGCGAAGACGGGGAAGATGACGATCTTAAGGCCAAATGTCGCGCTTTTGCCGAGCGTATGGACGGTTACAGGGAGATGGCCAGAGTCATACCTTTAGGCGAGCTTATCTGGCGCCTTATGGAAGACAGCGGATACTTTCTGTATACGGGAGGCCTTTACGGCGGGACCCAGCGGCAGGCCAACCTTAGAGCCCTGGTGGACAGAGCGGTCGCTTTCCAGAACGCTCACGGAGGAAGCATATATGGCTTCCTGCGGTATATAGACGCCATGGAAAAGAAAAAGGTCGATATAGCCCAGGCATCTGTGCTGGGCGAACAGGACGACGTGGTAAGGCTCAT
>JAUMVF010000111.1 GCA_030530305.1 Bacillota bacterium | reverse complement strand
ATCTTACCGTTGTCAGCCGCAAAGACTGTCGAACACATAGCAAACGACATGGTGAATATGAGCGCCACGATTGTCACCAGTGATAAAAGTCTGCTTTTCTGTTTCATCTTTTTCCTCCTCACCCGGCACGCGCCGGAATTAAATTGTGTTTTCCAGGAAGCTTTATGCTGCCTGTTTTATTTACCAAAGCCTTGAGGCTATTTGATCGCTCCTATTCTGTTGAGAGGCCATATCCTAAAAACAATCTTCCCCACGATCTGATCTGTAGAAACACATCCAACAGAAGTGCTTCTTGAATCCACGGATACAGACCTGTTGTCTCCTAAAACGAAAAACCTGTCATCTGGTACCTGATACGGAAAAAAGATATCCGGATCACCGTATGCCTTCTCCTTAAGATAAGATTCTTCTATTGCCTGTTGATCAACATATACGTTTCCATCCTGGTCTATGTCCACCCATTGTCCAGGACCTGCAATGACCCTTTTTACCAGAATATTGTTATTATAGTAAAAAGCTATTACGTCTCCTGTCTCGAATGATGCTCCTTTCACAGATACGACCAGGTCTCCATTCTCAAGAGTATCTCTCATTGAATCACCGTATATCCTCAGGATCGGGAGCAGCAATGTAGCTACTATGACTGCTATGGCTGCTACTACGATGAGTATATTAACTGTACTTAAAACCGATTTTCTCAGCCTCTGAGTGTACGATACCTGTTCATACGCCTTTCGGATCTCTTCAGTTTCAGGAAGTGCCTTTGCGTTATTATTCATTGAGCCTCCTGATGTTATCCAGATATATCTGTGCTGCTTTTTCCGCTTCTTCGAAGACCTTAGTGACCTTCAGTGACGCCTCCGCTATTGAGCCTGCGTTTTCCAGATCGAATTTCCTCTTGTCGAGAGCTTTTTCCAGCTCATCTATTTTTCCGCGAAGTCTGTCGATCTCTTCGCCCTGTTTCAGCATGATCTCCAAAAGCTCATGTTTTTTAAGTTTCAACAATTCCGATTTTTCTTTTCCTTTTCCGGAAGCAGAAACCGGCTTCTTCTTATCTTTTCCCATATCATATCTCCGGCATCAAAATATGCTTTTAGACCTTCTTCTTGCCGCAAGGATAACTCCGCATCCTGAAGCAAGGATACCGCCAATTATATATATCCATGTCGTTCCCGGTCCGCCTGAATCAGGAAGTTCGATACCTGGAGTGTTCTGTATAGTAATGCCGTTGGCGTTATTTATGCTTGCGTTCTCGTTGGTATTATCTCCTGTACCCTCCTGTTCCGTCAGAGTTGCATGCCCTTGCTGGTCGATATTGAAGTAGATATACTTCGTCATTACCACGTATCCGTCCGGAGCATCCATCTCTTCTAGACGGTAACGGCCTGCAGACAATCCTGTAAGCGTTTTCTGTGTAACTGCAGCCATATCGATACTGCTGTATTCAGGTACTACTTCCCAGGATGTTTTATACTTACAAAGCTGGAATTTTGAACCTTTCAGAGGATCTCCATTTTCATCCACCTTATATAAGGTCACTTCTGCGTCTATATAATTGAAAATATCAAGTTCATAATCGATAGTCCCTCCGCTTTCAAGGACAGCATCGAGAGTAACAAAGTCTTCCGAATACGGTCTGTACAGAGTTACTGCTCCTGTTTTGGTGACAGTGAACTCAATATAGTGAGGCAGTGTCTTATAGCCTGTCGGGGTTGCCTTCTCTCTCAGCTGATATGTTCCCGGAGGAAGCGTCTCGTCTATCTTGGGTATCACACCGTTTTCGTCCGTCACAAGATCTGTATATCCTGTAAGCGGAGTCAGGTCAAAGCTTATTATACCGCCGACTGTCACCTGTTTATGAAGTTCAAAATGAACGTTCTTCAGTAATTTACCAGTATCTCCGTCTTTCTTTACAGCTTCAAATGTGTATGGACGGTTTTTGATGATCACAATAGCCGGATCTGTTCCATGGGCCTGTGTTACAGAATAATACTCGCTGTCAGGACCGCTTACATGTACAACGACTCCTTCATCCGTACTCTCTGTTCTGATTGTCATAGGCACTTCCATGCTGTGCCATCCCTGCGGTGTTTCTGTCTCTGTCAGCGTGTAATCCTTGCCCTCACCAAGGAAAGCGGTACTGATAATACCATCTTCATCACTGGTGAATTGACCAATCTCTGTTCCGGCATTGTCCGTCAATGTGAAATCAGCACCGGCAAGAGACTCACTATTCCACTTCTGCTTCTTCAGAAGGATGCCCGGCCGGTCATTGGTTACAGTATCTACACGTACGTTAGTATTAGTTGAAATGGTTCCTCTTTCATAGCTTACCGTATATGTGAATTCTGCTTCTCCGGTTTCGCCCTTCTGTGTGCCGTTGAGCTTCAGCTCGCCGCCTTCACTGATAGGAACTATAGTAAGGCTGCTTTCATTTGTTATCTTTCCGTCATCATCGAATACAGGTGTTCCGGAAGTTATTTTAACTTCTTCTACGACATAATCCTCAAATACTGTACCTCTTACCGGGAGTGTGAGCCAGTACCAGTACAGGGTATCCGTTCCATAAGGAAGTTCCATCAGTGTTTCCGGAACGATAGTAAGGTCATCACCATCCTGTATATAAACTGCGAAATATGCGGTATCGCGGACAGACATATAATCCTTGTCCGTCCATTCTTTGTTCATACGCAGGCCGTATCCCTTCAGGTTACAGATATCCACATGCGGATCTGTTCCTGTCACAACTGTATCAACAACGCCTTCCTGGGCAGTGCTTGAAGATTCCTCGCCATTATAAACGTATTTCTGGAATGAATATCCGTCCGGTATCTCGTCAGGACGCTCCTGTACCTTAAAACGTGTCCCAGCCAGTATCTGACGAACCTCCACTGTGTAGTCTATAGGTATCTTTGAAATAGTTCCGTAAGGACCCGTATCAAAACTTGCCGTCGCTTTTTCTTCCTTTGTAAGATCTGAATAATCTCTTTTTCCGAGGGATACGAATGACTGTGAAGATTTATCCCACCTGCAATAATATCCTTCAGGATCTTTAACATGATAAGTGTGCTCGCTTGCAGGCACTAATTCCGGATCGGATTCTGTACTCAGATACAAACGGAAGTTGAAAATCGTGTCGTCATCATGGATCGGAGTTACTCCATCCGCGTCAAACAGCTTTTTAGTAAAAGTAAGATCTCTCAAAGCTTCCGGATCTACAGTGTTTTCATATACTACACGCGGCCTGTCTTTTGTCGAGCTGTATTCGATGCCATAGTCCTTTCGACCCGTAGCGCCGGGAACAACTTCACCATCTAATTTTGTTCCGTTTGCTTTGACAGTGCTGTAGACATCATCGTTTACTCCGCACTCTATTATCTCGTATGAATCTATTTCTTCTTTGTCCAAACCGAATGTGGGGAAATTAATAACGGCAGTTTCACCCGGTTTCAATATGAAAACGTCTTCATAATTAACTCCGCCGATCGTTTTGGATGGTTTATATGTCACAGGAGTTTCAGTATCTTTGTAGAATACATAATCCTTTGAATCAGGTGAGTCTGGAGTGGAGTTTTTAAGATACCATTCTGAACCGTCTTTTTTCTTGTATTTTATCTGGTATGCGAATTCCGCAAGAATTGATTCGGATTCATCTACACCTGACAGTTCTTTGGTGAGTTCAACTGTGCCGGGTTTAACAGAAGCAAGGTTAAAGTGCATATACAGATTAGATGCTCCCGCGCCCCTTTCCATATAGAATATCCTCATTGTGTGAGTGGTATAGTCTCTGAAAATGGTGCTCCCCTCGTCAAAGTATTTTGCAAGATACTGTGCGACTTTTTCATCTGATGCTGTCGGATTCCGCTTGCGGTAGTTCTTTTCAAAGAGCTCTCTCAGCGTTGTCCATTTTCCGTTTACATTTACCTTTCCTGTCCTGAAATTAACGCTTCCCGGAACCGCGCTGTGTATTCCTCCCAGGTCTATTACCAGCTCATCATCGACGTAAAGCCAGAAATCGTCGTCTCCTGTAAATTCGAATATTATGTCGTGACCCCAGTCGTCCAGTCCGTCGGGCGTTTGTGTAAAGCTTGCCTCGAGTTCTACGCCGAAGTAACAGTCAACATTATTTATCAGATAAAGATTCTCATATTTTCTCGGATCGCTGTCCGGCAGAAGCTGGGCTGTGGTAGAATACAGGTTTTTCCCGTTGATAGAAGCAAATGTGCCGGCTTCAATATCGTTGAACGGGAAGAACTGTCCATGTTTCAATGTGTTTCTGGTGCCTACGGAATCATACGATCCCAGTTCCTTGTATACGGTAAAGTTCCCGCCGGTCTGTCCTTTCAGACTGGCAAAATTCTGGGAACTGTCATATGTGTAATATCCTGTCGCATTATATGTGCTCTGTATGAATAAATGATTGACTTCTTCAGCCTGTGCGAAGAGATTTCCAAGAGATCCTTCCTTGGCAGTCGGATAACCATCATTGCCTAAATTCGAAGATAAAAGTCCCTGATGAAGCACATTTCCAATTCCTCCGTCGTTATTTCCAAGGAAATCACTCATTTCTTCGCGGGTATCAAAATCTTTGATCTTCATAGTTATACCGTACTGTGTATGATCCACGGTCTTTACGGTCTCAAGAGTATCGTCTACCGGGATATCGTCCATAACAGCAAAGTAGAAATCCATCGCCTCGTTCTTCGGGCATGACACTATCTGTCCGTTTTCAACTTTCAGGCCTGCGAACGAATAGTTTTCATCATCCCATGCGATGATATCAGAATAGTAACGGCCGTTACGGCGTCCGTTCATATTTATTCCTATCGGGTCATCAGATACTATCTGCCCGTCCGTTACCTGCGGAGCAAGGTATTTTTCCGCATACTCATTGAAAAGTTCATAATAGAAGCATATGAGAATTTTTCATCAAGCTTCAATGAA
>JAUMVF010000110.1:3373-5030 GCA_030530305.1 Bacillota bacterium | reverse complement strand
GTTTCACCTCCCTGTGGACTAAATGGCGCTTCCTCTACGGAAAGCGCAGAGATTTTTGCGTGCTCAATTATTATACACGAAATAGTTGACATTTCAAACACTTTTTTTGCCGGATATACGGACATTACGACGGCGTCTGCCGGGGCCTTCAATCATATGATTGGCTATTTCCATAGCTTGTCCGGATAAAGTCCCTTGTCCTTCATGGACTGGAGCGACGCGACTACGTTCTCGCGGTCTTCCTTGTAGGTGACTCCGTACCATCTGTCACCGGATTCCAGTACCTTGACGGTAGCCCGGCCTTCTTTTATCAGCTTGTCGGGGATGGACGGAAGGAAGTATTCAGCCTTCATTGGGTTTTCAGCCAAAGCTTTGTCCAGAAATGCCGGGAAACCGGCTGTCATCTCGTCCATCAGGCTCTTTGTGAAACCCCAGAAGTTCATGGAAACAATGGCATCATCGGGAAGTTTTGTCCAGGTCTCGCCTTCATCTTCGCTGTAGCATATGCCTTCGTTCCGCTGCATGATCATGGTCCTTTCGGTGATGCCGGAAAGGAACCCCTTCTCATCCAGTTCGCATACTCCCCGGGAAACGTATCCGTTTTCGGTGATCGTCTGGGGAAGGGAGAATCCTACCATGCAGTAGCGGAACTTGTCGTCATCCTGCGCGTTCTCCAGCTGTTCGTAAATAAGCTGGAAAGCCTGGGGACCGTAGTAATCGTCCGCGTTTATAACTACGAATGGACCGTCTATCACATCCCAGGCGGCCATTACCGCATGGGCTGTGCCCCATGGTTTTTCCCTGCCTTCAGGGACTTCATATCCTTCAGGCAGATCGTCGATTTTCTGGAAGACGTATTCAACTTCCATGTGTTTTCCGGCTCTTTCGTCAATGAGTTTTCTGAAATCCTCTTCCATCTCTTCTTTGATGACAAAGACCACTTTGCTGAAACCGGCCAGCATGGCGTCGTAAAGAGAGAAGTCCATTATTATCTCGCCTTCGCTGCTTACGGGCGTCAGCTGCTTGAGTCCGCCGAAGCGGCTGCCCATTCCGGCTGCCATTATAAGTAAAACAGGTTCTTTCATTGTTCTGATCCTTTCATTTTTCATTTGTGATTATATAATAACACAATTATACTGTAGTAAGGGCGAAGAATGACAAGAAAGGAGTGCGCGGCAAAGCCTGAAGCTGCCGCGGAAAGATATCATGGAAAAACCGGAAAGAATATTCGTGACAGGATTCATGGGAAGCGACAGGGCAGGCCTGGGTGAAAAACTTGCTGAAGAGTACGGTTATGAACTGCTTTTCATGGACGATGAGATAGAGAAGAAGGACGGCAGACCGGTAAAACGCATCTGCATGCTCATGGGCGAGCACGAGTACAGGAATCAGGAATACGAACTGCTGCAGGAATTCACAAAGAGAGACGGTATCGTTGTGGTATGCGGCGACGGCATACTCTTTGATGACATGAGCAGAGAGATACTGGAAGGCGAAAAAACCGTCATAGCCGACAACGACAAATCTGTAGACTGGCTGTGGGAGAGGGCAAAGGACGACAAGACCATTCCATATGCCTTTATGAAAGATCCAGACCCTCACAGAAAATATGAGATCTTCTGCAGGCTCTATCTGAACAGACGCCACATATACAGGA
>JAUMVF010000110.1:0-3363 GCA_030530305.1 Bacillota bacterium | reverse complement strand
AAGTTCGTATAAGAAAGGCACGCTGCCGGAAATACAGGACATCTGTATGAAAAACAAGGCGCCCTGCGGGACGCTTTTTGCATGCATCCGCGACCGGCCTTTGCCGGAAACGCAGACATCCTGGCGGCATTGCCGGACAGTACGCCGTAATATACGACCTGATCAAAAAATCTATGGCAAATCGCTGTCAAGTGTTGTATAATCTAAAACGTAGTAATTCTTGATAAATTCCAGAAACGAGTAACAGAACTTAATAGCAGTCAATTTGACACCAGTGGATTATCATGACAGCAAGGGGAAAAAAGGGAAATCACTGAATTTTTAGAGAAGGAAAAGAATATGGACGAAAAAACTCTCAGGGCAAAAAAAGTTGCCGAACTTCGTGAGATCGCCAAGGCTTTTGGCATAGAAGGGTATCAGAAGCTGAAAAAGGCTGAGCTTGTTGACGCGCTTATACACATGGGAGATGAGGCGCCTGCGGAAGAAAATACAAAAGAAGCTTCGGCTGAAAAGGCGGAGGCTGAAGCGCCCGCGGAAAAGCAGCCCAATGCGGAGGCAAAGTCCGGCGAAGAAGAGCAACCGAACGAAGAAGCGCAGGTTGAAGGTGAAAAGACCGAAGGCGGGAAAGCAGAAAAGGCCAACGGCAAAAAAGACAAAGCTAAAGAGGACAAAACCAAGGACAAAGGCCGCAAACAGGAAGCTCCACGCGAGGACAGGCCGGAAGTGGAAGGAATACTCGAGCTGGCCGAGGGCGGATTCGGTTTTCTGCGTTTTTCCAACTTCCTCACCAGCGATAAGGATATATACGTTTCTCCGACCCAGATCAGAAGATTCAATCTGAAGACCGGAGACAAGATCCACGGGATATCGAGAAAGCCCAACGAAGGAGAAAAATTCGGAGCGCTGCTCTATGTGAATACAGTAAACGGTGATGAACCGGGCGTGGCAATGAAGAGGCCTGATTTTGAAGATCTGACCCCTATATTCCCCAACGAGAGGATATCCCTTGAACAGGGAAGCAGAGAACTTTCCATGAGGCTCATCGACCTGGTGGCTCCTATAGGAAAGGGCCAGAGAGGTCTGATAGTAGCGCCGCCGAAGGCAGGAAAGACCACGCTGCTCAAGTCCATAGCAAATTCAATAGAAAGAAGTCACCCGGATATAGAGCTTATCGTGCTTCTGGTTGATGAAAGGCCGGAAGAAGTAACGGATATGAAGAGGTCGCTGCGTGGCGGAGAGGTCATCTACTCCACATTCGACGAGATGCCCCAGCATCATACAAAGGTAGCCAAGATGGTTCTGTCCAGAGCCCAGAGGCTGGTTGAACACGGAAAGGATGTAGTAATACTTCTTGACAGTATCACCAGACTGGCAAGAGCCTACAACCTGGTAGTCCCGCCGTCAGGAAGGACACTTTCCGGCGGACTGGATCCGAGCGCGCTGCACAAGCCGAAGAAGTTTTTCGGAGCAGCCAGAAAACTGGAAGAAGGCGGGAGCATAACCATCCTCGCCACAGCTCTCATAGAAACGGGCAGCCGTATGGATGACGTTATCTTCGAGGAATTCAAGGGCACAGGCAACATGGAGCTCCACCTTGACAGAAGACTGTCGGAGAAGAGGATATTCCCGGCAATGGATCTCAACAAGTCAGGCACGAGACGTGAAGACCTGCTCATGAATCAGGACGAACTTGAAGCTATCTGGTCCATGAGGAGAGCTTTGGCTAACAGAGATACACAGGAAGTTACAGAGATAATAATAGATAATCTGGCTCATACTATGAGCAATGAAGAGTTCATACACGTGATCAGGAAGGTAAGACTGGACGGCTGATATGGATCTTAAAAAGATATTTCTAAAAGACGCATGCCCCACGAAGATGGGTGGACAGGCGGTCCTCGACGGCATCATGATGCGGGGTGAGGACAGGAACGCCGTGGTCATCAGACTGCCCGACGGCAGCATGCACATAAAAACAGAAAAGATCAAAAAGCCGGGAAAATGGACCAAACTCCCGCTGATCCGCGGGGTGGTCGCGTTCATTTCATCTCTTGTGATGGGCACGGGAGTGCTGATGTATTCGGCGGAAGTCCTGGGCAATTACGAGATGGAACACGGGGAAGTTACCGAGGAACCCGGGCGTTTTGAAAAGTGGCTGACAGACAAGTTCGGCGAAAAAGGCGCGTGGAACTTCATGCTATACAGTTCTGTGGTCTTTGCCGTGGCCATCACGATCCTTGTTTTTGTGCTCATGCCCACCTGGCTCATGGATCTGCTGGGGAAGGTGACGGATAACGCGATCCTTCTCAATCTGGCAGAAGGCGTGTTCAGAATATTTCTGTTTATTCTGTATGTGGCCGCCATTTCCAGGATGAAAGATATCAGGACTACTTTCCAGTACCACGGTGCGGAGCATAAGTGCATCCACTGTTTTGAGAACGGAAAAGAGCTTACGCCGGAGAACTGCCATGAGTTCTACACTCTGCATCCCAGATGCGGGACCAGTTTTCTCATGTTCGTGCTGGTGATAGCGCTGGTGCTTTTCTCATTTCTCGGATGGCCTAATCTGGCGCTGAGGATCGCTTCAAGACTGCTCCTCATACCGGTGATCGCGGGACTTTCATATGAACTTCTCAAATGGGCGGGCAGAAGCGACAACTGGCTTGTGAAGATACTCAGCATGCCGGGCCTTTACCTGCAGAAACTGACGACGAGAGAGCCTGATGACGGACAGCTCGAAGTAGCCATTGCGGCGGTCAAAGCGGTGATGGTGGATAAAGAGTCGCCGTGCATCGAAGGCATTTGCGATAAAGAAGGAAAACTTACAGAAGCGGACCCGGAAAAACCGGAGGACGCAGGTTCAGACAATGGCAATAAAGAAGAAGGTGACGAATAAATGAGTCTGACACTTAAAGAGATGATAGCGATCGGGGAAAACCAGCTGATAAACGCCGGTATCATGAACCCGAAGGTAGATGCGGAGCTTCTTTACATGGATATGCGCGGCGTTGACAGAACCAGACTATTCATGGAATGGAGCAAAGAAATAGATGAAGACACCTGCGATCAGTATTTTGAACTGGTGGACCGCAGGGGCGCGAGAGAGCCGCTCCAGTATATAACCGGCACCCAGGAGTTCATGGGCCTGGATTTTTCGGTAGATAAGAACGTGCTCATACCCAGGCCGGAGACCGAGTTCATGGTAGAACACGCGCTGAAGATCATACTGGGCAAAGTGCCCGGCGGGTCCACGGAAAAAGATGCTGACGGCAAAGAGGATCTGCTTGGCAGGATTCCCCCCAGGAAAAAGTGGAACGTACTGGATCTCTGTTGCGGAAGCGGAGCTATCGGCGTGACCATAGC
>JAUMVF010000008.1 GCA_030530305.1 Bacillota bacterium | reverse complement strand
CCGACGAGCCATGCTCCGAAGCTGCGGTATGTCAGCAGCAATAAGAAGATCGCAACAGTAAGCAAATCCGGCAAGATCACAGCCAAGAGCAAAGGCAGCTGCAAGGTCTATGTGATTGCTGTCAACGGAGCGAGCAAGGCAGTTAGTGTTACTGTGAAATAAACTTAAGAAACAATTCGACATGACACGCGACTCCTCACAACGAAAAGTGGGGAGTCGCTTATATAATCGGCAACGATACAGTATAATGAGTAGGGTAATCGTTGACAATTTCCCAACAACAGGCAAAAGGGTATGATAAGTTTGGGCAAACGTGGAAAGGCGATTTTGACATTCATAATGTCCACTCTTGCCATGTGGAGTGCGTCTGTCTTCTGTCAAAATCGTAACAGAAAACAATTGCACAAATGCCCGAGCGATTCCAGTATCTTTTTCTTCTTTATCATGATAAACTATTGCTAACAAGGCAGATAATATCTGGGCCGTGAAGTTTGTGACAGGAAATCTGCCGCGTAACTTTGCGGCTTTTTAGTTCTACGGCTACGTGCAGATCCGCGCCTATAATAATCAGACAAAGAGCTGGGGAGCATGGTCGGCAAGCACCACTATGAACATATCAGGAGAAAGCGAATGAGAAAAATAGTCAGTTGGATCTCATACCTTCTGTTTTCAGCAGTGATAATGATCATCACTGCCGGTGTTTCGTACGCCCTTGATTCGGAACCATTGGAAACTGCGCTTCCGGACAACGGGCTGCCGGTCGTAGTCATTGAGATCGACGAGACCGAAGGGCATACGATAGAAGATATGAATGGAAGCGCTGATCACAGTGTGGAATGCAGTGGATCGATGAAGATCATCGTTCCGGACGGATTCAGATACTGTGACATGGACATTGCTCCGGAAAGTCTCGGGCCTGTGCCTCTTGACTATATCCGAGGACGAGGCAATTCGACCTGGAAAGCAGCGAAAAAACCTTACAAGATCAAATTGAAGGATAAGGCAGATGTCTTTGGCCTTGGTGAAAACAGACACTGGGTGCTTTTGGCAAATGCATTTGATGCAACGACATTCAAGAACAGATTCGTAGGCTGGCTGGGAGATGAACTGAACTTTGAATTTACTCCGAGGGGAGTTCCTGTGGATGTCGTCATGATCGGCAAACGGAACGGTGAAGAGATAAGCCGGGAATATCTCGGGAACTATCTCTTCGCAGAACATCTCCGGATCGGGGAGAACCGTCTGGAGATCCCCGAACTGACACCGGATAACAAAGACCCGGATGAAATAACCGGCGGATATCTGATCCAGAACGGAAATCAGGTCTCAAACGGTTCACCGAACAAATTTTATACGGATCGCGAACTTTGTCTGGCCAATGACACGCCGACCTTTGATCCGTCAGATTCTGATTACACCAACGAAGAGCAGAAGAAATACATCAGAGAGCGCATTCAGGATATGGAAGATGCCATTTTCGGTGAGGGTGTCGATGACGATGCAGGGGATTTCTTCATCAATACAAAAGGTATCCGGTATAACGAATATATGGATATGGAATCGGCCGCCAGGTACTGGCTGATCCAGGAGGTCACGAACAACGGCGATGCTTTCATTACCGGAAGCACATATTTCTATAAGAAACCGGACATCTTTGATGGATCAGGGCAGATGACTGAACGAGGCAAGTTTTTCTGGGGACCTCTCTGGGATTTTGATCTTGCCTTTGAAACTGATGATCCAGATAACAATGTGGAAGGGTTCAACCTCGAATACATATGGATAAGGGCGATGCTTTATGACTATAATGAAGATGGTTTCCGGCAGACGGTGAAAAGAGTGTGGCCCCAGGTCAGGGACAAAACCCTTGCCGCGTTGGAGGATAATGGCCTGATTGATAAGTATTGCGGGGAAATAGAGGAATCCTATGCGGAGGATTATGATATCTGGGCAGACCGAATGGGTGATCAGTACCAGGAGCGGACAGACGGCTCTTTGCTCGACAGCGATATGATCAGCAATCTGAAGCAATGGACCATAAATAGAGTCAACTGGTTGGATTCTCATATTCTGGGTGAACCGGAAGATGGATCTCCGAGTTTAGACGAGACTGTCTGTAAGGTCAGTTATGTTGTAGATGGACGTACAGTCCGGCGGGATTACTGTCGCTCCAATTCATATCTGCCTTTGTGTTATCCGGGTCAGCAGGACAGCGGATACGCACCGGAAAAAACGGGATGTGTTTTTACAGGCTGGCTTCAGGAAGACGGGAGCAGTGCAGGACGGGGAATTGTCGTCACGAAGGATACGGCCCTTACAGCGCAGTTTGTTGACGAGAATCAGGCAACGCATGCCGAAGAACTGCTATTCAGGATGGACGAAGAGTGGTGCAATTTTGACGAGACACGGTCCTTTAAAAGCAAATACACTATTATCCCTTCTGGTGCACAGGAGAAGAAAGTTCTCTGGAGTTCTTCTGACGAAAACATTGCGACTGTGGATACAAATGGAAAAGTAACACTCTATGGGACAGGAACTGTCACCATCACAGGTATACTGAGCAACGGGAAAGAAAGCTCTTATGAACTGACGATCACCAGCGGAGCACAGCCGGAGATGGAAGATATGAACATCGTTCCGGAAGAGATCACTCTGAAGGTCGGGGAACATGAGCAAATAGGTGCGACTGTTATTCCGAAACTGTCACGCTTAGATCAGATCTGGTTTTTTTCGGAGGATTTCAGCATTGCTTCGGTCGATGAAAATGGTGTTGTGACCGGTGTGGCTCCCGGAAAAACAAAAGTCAGTGTCGAAGCCGAATATTATGATGAAGAGACTGAGAATGATACCAGTGTGATCAAATACTGCACCGTTACAGTCACACCTGAGTCAGGAAATGTTCCGAAGCCGGTCAGCATCAAAAACGCTAAGGTTGGATTGTCAAAAACGTTATTGACATACAATGGGAAGGTCCGGAAACCTTCCATCAGGACGATCGGCGGGAGATTGCTGAAAGCAGGAACTGACTATACAGTCAAATGGTCAAACCCATTATCAAAGAATGTTGGAGCTTATACGGTTACCATTAGAGGGAAAGGAAAATATACAGGGACGACCAGAGCTACTTATAAGATCTCCCCGAAGGGCACGAGCATAAAGAACCTGAAAAAAGGCAGAAAATCTGTTACCGTCAGATGGAAAAAGCAGTCCGCCAGAATGTCAAAATCACGCATCACAGGATACCAGATCCAACTGGCAACGAATAAGAAGTTTACCAGAAACAAGAAGACTGTGACCGTCAAAGGATACAAGAAGGTATCAAAGAGGATAAAAAAGCTTAAAGGCAAAAAGAAATACTACGTGCGGGTCCGGACATATAAGAAAGTCGGCGGAGTGAAGATCTTTTCACCATGGTCGAAAACAAGGACATTTAGGACTCGATGAACACTGAAGAATAAAAACAGACCAAAGCTCCTCACCACCAATCAGGGCGGTGGGGAGCTCTTATGAGGCCCCAATGTTGATTGTGAAAACATTCCCCATTGGATTTTGGAAATATTGCGGAATAAAATATCATAATATTCTAAGTATGCGATCGGGGCAGAGCTTGGCACATTATTGCCCGGCAATTAATTCTCGACCAGTTTTCGAAAAAATGTGGGGAATATCATGATAATATGTATCTATATTAGTAAAGGTACTTTTAAAGGATAAGGTGAATGACATGACAAAGACAATGAAGAAAATACCAGCAGTCCTGCTGGCAGTAGTGATCGCAGCGGCGGCCGCCTTTGCAATAGGAACATTTACCGCGCAGTCGGCGTATGCGGCGGAACTTGGTGAAGGCGTACTGTACGTCGGCGGTTACGATATCGTCGTGAAAGGCGGAACGGTTACAGGAGACGACGGTCAGGGCATGGCAGTACTGACATATGATGACGGTGGGAATCCCGTGCTCACGCTGAACAACTATAAGTGCGAAAACTGCACCGGCGGCGACAGCAAAACATATAATGCTGTGATCAATTATAGGGGCACCACGCCATTCACTATCCAAATGATCGGTGTGAATGCGGTCAAGTCAGCGAGCGGGAACTATGTATATAACGGTATCCTCAGCACAGGGCCGCTGGTCATAACAGGGGACGGCAGCCTGTCAGCCTCAGGTGTCATGAAGCGAGATTATCGGAATTATGGAATAGTATGCAGTAAAGATATATGGATCCAAAGCGGCATCGTAACCGCAATAGGTGGGGATACTCAGGAGTCCTCCGGAAGCAGTTACGGCATTAGGGCAGATCACATAATTAAGATCACCGGGGGAACCGTGAATGCTTCCGGCGGAAACGCAGGAGGGGACAGCTACGGAATCGCTGGTGGCAACGGCGTTGAAATCACCGGCGGAAACGTGAAGGCCATAGCTGGAAGCGCAGGAAATAATTATAGTTATGGGATCTGGGGCGGCGCCACCACCACCATCGACATCGGCAGCGGCGTTACCAGAGTCGAGAGCGCAGGCGCCAACAGCGCGCTCGTAGGAATAATTAAGAATGCTATCCCGGGTACAGGTTGGGACAGCACGGACGGGACGGGTGACGGAACCCTGATCCCGGACAATCAGAGTGGTGCTTCCCTGTATTACAAAAAAGTTGTATTTGAGCCCACACTGGACGTCAGAATCAAAGGCAACACAAGCAATGTGAAATACAATGGGAAGGAACAGTTTGCTACCGGCTTTACCGCGGAATATAAGGTCAGCGATGGCGGCTGGACGGCAAAAGCTCCTGACGGCGTTTCCGTGAACCTGAAAGAGGGCATTGTCGCAGAGGCCAAGGGGACCAATGTCAATACTTACGAAATGGGATTGACGGCCGATTCCTTCGATATCAACCCGGGCAATTATAAACCGGGCGAAGTTACCGTCACCGATGGTTCGCTGACCATTGGGCGGGCTCCGCTGACGATCAAGGCAAAGGACCAGACATATGAATATGACGGCAAGCCCCACGGCGAGGGAGACCCTGCTTACGATGATCCTGCTGTGATCGCAGGCAAGGTCGAGGCCGAAGGACTGCAGGGCAGTGATGAGATAACGTCCCTCGTACTTGATGGGGCGGAGGAAGAAATCGGCGTATATAAGGACCGGATCGAGATCACCGGTTTCACGATCAACGGAAAGCCTGAAGCGAAGGACAACTACAACGTCACGCTGTTGCCGGGAACGCTCACGATCACTGAACCACAGCCACAGCCACAGCCGGAGATCAAAGAGGTCGCTCCCAAGGCGATGACAGTAAAGGGCAAGAACGCCCTGACCATCCACTGGAGAAAAGTCAGCGGAGCGCAGGGCTATGACGTATTCTTCTCTATATGCGGCAAAGACAAAAACTGCAAACTGACCAAGACCATCAAAGGCAACAAAACCTTCTCCTGGACGAAGAGCGGGCTGAAGACGAAGACGCCATATAAGGCATTCGTCAAAGGCTGGACCATGAAGAATGGCAAGAAGAAATACATCAGTAAAAGCCCATTGCTTCACCTGTATACGGCGAACGGTACGAAAAACTACACTGTCGCCAGGAGCATCAAGGTGAAGAAAACGGAGGTGAAGCTGAAAGCCGGAAAGACTTATAAGGTCAGAGCAAAGATAATCAAACGTGACAAGACGAAGAAACTGATGCCGGCGACTCATACAGAGCAGCTGCGCTACATCAGTACTAACAAGAAGATCGCCACCGTCAGCAAGTACGGAAAGATCAAAGCCAAAGCTAAGGGAAGCTGCAAGATCTACGTCTACGCAGCCAACGGGGTGAGCAAGGCGGTCAAGGTGACGGTGCGGTAAGAAGCGAAGAAGATCAGATAATAACAAAGGACAAGACAGGAGAACAAGTAAGAACATGATCAGGAAAATATCAGTATTATTGCTCACGCTGCTTATGGTTACAATGATTACAGCATGCGGATCATCGAATGAGAGCACACAGAACGATGAACCTGCGGAAACAGGCGGCTCAGAACCGGTGAGCGGCGGTTGGGAACTATATGATAACGAAGCGAATACTTTGCCGAAGGATGTTCAGACAGCTTTTGATAAAGCTGCGGAATCGTTCAAAGAGAGTGAATTGAAGCCGGTTGCGTATATCGCAAGTCAGGTCGTGGCGGGAAAGAATTACATGATTCTTTGCGAGGCTGACACAACCACAGAAGATCAGGCAACGTCTTATAAGATGGTGGTCGTATATGCCGACCTGGAAGGAAATGCTGAGATCACGCAGGTAAAAGAGTTCGATCTGGCGGCATACACGGAAGGTGACAGCACTGAGATCAGCACGGAGCAGTTTGCCGGAGGCTGGGAAACCGCGGAGGACAGGTCTTCTGTTGTGATCCCGAAGGAAGCGAAAGAAGCCTTCCGCAAAGCTGCGGAAAATCTTGACGGAAATGAACTGGAACCCATGGCGCTCCTGGGCACACAGGTAGTTGCAGGCACGAATTATGCTTTTCTCTGCTTCAGTACGCTTCAGACAGAGGAGACGATCAATGGGATACAGGTAGTCACAGTGTATGAAGATCTGGATGGTAATGCTGAAATCAGTAATATCTGTACAGTTGATCCGGCAGACTATAACGAGTGATCAGAAAAAGAATTAAGAAAGATCAAGGCTCCCCACTACCGGTTCGGGCGGTGGGGAGCTCTTTAAGTTGGGCGAAGTTTCCGGCGGGTTGTTGACATATGTCAACAAAAGCGATATTATAGTTGTTGACATATGTCAGAAAGGAGCGTTTATGTCAAGACCAACGAGATGCAGGAAAATTGAAAGGATACCGAGCTATCGCAGTTTTTCTCCAGATGATGTTGTTGTATCAGACAGCATCAGGATGACAGTAGATGAGTATGAGACATTGCGGCTTCTGGATGATGAAGGTCTTACACAGGAAGCCTGTGCGGACAGAATGAATGTCTCCCGGACAACGGTCACGGCTATTTATGACAGCGCAAGAAAGAAGATCGCAGAAGCGC
Organism: Bacillota bacterium; assembly: GCA_030530305.1. Lineage (GTDB taxonomy): Bacteria > Bacillota > Clostridia > Peptostreptococcales > Anaerovoracaceae > RGIG7111. Next base: position 22,006 of record JAUMVF010000008.1, on the reverse strand, counting down.
TTGTACATGGAAAGCGATTGTTGATTACAGGAGGTTGTTGTGAATTCGCACCGGTAGAAATCGATCAGCACATTATGAAGAAAGGAAAAAGCACAATGAGAATTGCAGTTACTTATGAAAACGGAGAAATATTCCAGCATTTCGGACATACTGAGCAGTTCAAGCTCTACGATGTCCAGGATGAGAAAATAATCAGTGAGCAGATCGTGGATGCCAGCGGAAGCGGTCACGGAGCATTGGCGGGTTTTCTGCATGCTTCAGAGGCTGACGCATTGATTTGCGGAGGCATTGGCATGGGAGCTCAGATGGCGCTTGCGGATGCAGGGATCAAATTATATGCAGGTGTGCAGGGGTCAGCGGACGAAGCGGCAAAGGCTCTCGCAGAAGGAACTCTTGAATACGATCCTGATGCTCATTGCGACCACCACGGGCATCATCATGACGGAGAGTGCGGTCACGACCACTGCGGCGGACATAACTGCGCCGGGAACTAAGATGATGACGATATGACAGATATAGACAGAGCAAAGCTCCTCACTGCCGGTTCGCGCAGTGGGGAGCTTCTGTATTCGGATTTCTTTTTGGACTTTTAAACTGTAAATGGTAAAATCAGTGCAGGAGGTTATTATCAATGAACACGAAAGAGTATTATCAGGAGATCGCAAAGAAACTTGAATTTGACACAGATCCGTTTATCAACGGAAAATTCGTCAAAGGGGGTGGACCTGCTTTTGACAGTATCAACCCGGCAAACGGGAAAGTGATAGCGACTCTTTCGAGCAATACGGTCGAAGAGGTGTATGAAGCTGAAAAAGCAGCCCGTGAAGCTTTTGATGATAAACGCTGGAGGGGACTTGCCCCCGCGGAGCGGAAAGAGATACTTTTTAATCTCGCGGATCTTCTCATGGAGCACCGTGAGGAACTCGCTGTAATGGAGACTCTCGACGCAGGAAAACCTATCACCGATAATTACGAGGATGACGTTCCTGAGGCGGCGGATACGTTCAGATTCCAGGCAGAGGCCATAGATAAACTGGAAGACGCGGTCACAGCCGGTGATCCGGATCATCTCAGTCTTGTCGTAAGAGAACCCCTTGGAGTCGTGGGAGCCATCACGCCGTGGAATTTCCCGCTGGGTGAGGCTGTAATAAAAGCTGCGCCTGCGCTCGCGGCAGGAAACAGCGTGGTCTTAAAACCTTCATCCCTTACGCCATTTACTACTCTCAGACTTGCAAAACTTGCCAGTGAAGCGGGCATGCCTGACGGCGTTTTCAACGTAGTGCTGGGCAGCGGTGATACAATAGGCGACGCTATGGGCAAACACCCTGAAATGGAAGGCCTGACGTTTACAGGTTCCACTGACGTGGGCAAAAAGCTGTTGATACAGGCCGGCGAAACGAATGCCAAGAGGATATTCCTGGAGATGGGCGGCAAAAGCCCGTTCATCATCATGCCGGATGTAAAGGATCTTGACCATGCGGCTGAAGAAGCCATAGGAGCCGCCTACTGGAACATGGGTGAGAACTGCACAGCTAATTCACGCATCATGGTCCATAAAGATATCAAGGATAAATTTACGGAAGTATTTCTGGAAAAGGTGGCGGAAATGACCACAGGCGATCCGCTGGATCCGGACAATGACATGGGAGCACTGATAGAAAAGTCTCACATGGAAAAGGTGCTCCGGTATATTGAGACTGGTAAGAAAGAAGGCGCGGAGATCCTGTGCGGCGGCGGACAGATACTTAAGGAAACCGGCGGCAATTTCATCGAGCCTACGGTATTTGACGGACTTACGCAGGATATGACCATTGCCAGAGATGAGATATTCGGGCCGGTCACAGGTCTGATGACCTTTGAAAGCGAAGAGGAAGCGATAAAGATCGCAAATGATACACGTTACGGTCTCCAGGCGACTCTCTTTACGGATGATCTGAGCACAGCCCACCGTATGTCCCGTGAGCTGCGGGCAGGAAACGTATCCGTCAACTGTTATTCGGAAGGCGACCTGGGTACGCCGTTCGGCGGATATAAACAGTCGGGCTTTTTCGGACGTGAAAACTCCGTCTGGGCCCTGCGCCAGTATATGGAACTGAAGACCATATGGATAGAACTGTAATGCAAAACATAAAAAATACTCCTCACTGCCGGATGGCGGTGGGGAGTTTTTTAATTTAAAGTTCAGGCTTGATTTCCTGACTCAGGCAGCGGCGTGCCGCTTTCTGATGCGGTTTTCTATAGCTTTTAGTATCGCGTTGGCAAGAAGCACCATAAGCACTGAAAGCACGGTTCCCCAGATTATTTTTACCGAGTTCTGGGTGCGCATGCCGTCGAAGAGGATCCTTCCCAGCCCTCCGGCGCCGATAGTGGCGGCAATGGTCGCGATACCTATTGTCGAAATGATTGCGATACGGATGCCGGCTGCCATCGCGTCCACGGCAAGAGGGAAGCGGATCTTTTTCAGTATCTGCCCCTTTGTCATGCCCATTCCGTTGGCAGCCTCAAGCACTCCCGGGTCTATCCTGCAGAGCCCTTCCACAAAGGCTCTGACCAGTATGTACTGGTTGTAAAGAACCAGCACGACTACCGCTGTCCTGATGCCAAGCCCTGTAAGGGGCAACAGAAGCGCGAACAGCGCCAGACTCGGTATAGCGTATACCATGCTCCAGCTGCGCATGATCCAGTCTGCTGTCTTCTGATGATCTATGAGCACTATGGCCGTGATCATAGCCAGCGCGATGGAGATAAGAAGGGTAAGACCGACTATCGCCAGATGCTGAAGCACTGCGTCTATTAACTTGTCGTAATGATTAACGGTGTAATCAATAAAACGATCCATAGCTTGTGACCTTTTCTGCTTTCCTGCAGTTCTGTTATTTCTGACTGAAGAATTCCAGACCTTCAACGACTGACTGGAACAGCGATGATACATATTCGTTAGCCGGCTGTCTGATAAGCACCTCCGGCTTGTCGAACTGCTGGACCCGGCCTTCGTTCATGACCAGGACCCGGTCGCCGAGTTTCAGGGCTTCTGTCACGTCATGGGTCACGAAGAGACATGTCTGCTTCTCTTCATCGTGTATCGACAGAAGCTCATTCTGGAGATTTGTCCTGTTTATAGCGTCGATGGCCCCGAAAGGCTCATCCATGAGCAGTATCTTCGGGTATACGGCAAGAGCGCGGGCAAGACCCACACGTTGCTGCTGTCCGCCCGACAGCTGCGCAGGGAAACGTTCACGGTATTCGCCGGGGTCCAGATTGACCAGGCGGAGCAGCTCAGTAACTCTGTCGTCTATGCGCTGCTGATCCCAGCCAAGTATCTCAGGAACGACTGAGATGTTTTTCTCTACAGTCATATGGGGGAAAAGCCCTACCTGCTGGATGACGTAACCGATCTGCCTTCTCAGCTGTATGGGATCTTTATCAGCGATGTTTTCTCCAAAGATACGTATCTCGCCGGATGTAGGCTCATAAAGTCTGTTGACCATCTTCATCAGAGTGGTCTTGCCGCAGCCTGAAGTTCCCAGTATGGTGATCATCTCACCTTCATTGACGCTGAAACTTACATGGTCTACCGCGTTTGAAGACGCATTATTGAATTGTTTTGTCACATCTTTGAACTCTATTGCGATGGAACTCATGTGTTTCTCCTCAAATTCTGATCAGTCTGAGAGCATCTGCGGGGCATGTGCTCCGGCACAGTCCGCAGCCCTGACAGCGGTCAATGTCAGCAATAAAAACCCTGCTCTTTTGTTCCGGCTTGACGTTTTTTTCCGGGCCGTCTGCTGCTGATAATACGCCGAACCTGCACCTTTCCAGGCATCTGCCGCAGCCAACGCACGCATCCGCATCAAGTTCTATCCTGTAGGATACTTTCGGCCAGGTGCCGAGGCAGCCCTTGTCCTCTGCTGTTCTGAAAAGATAACAGCAGTCGGTGCAGCAGCTGCAGACGCCGCCGGGATTTATCGTGTGGACCAGACCTTCTTTTTCTGAGCGGAGGACGATCTCTCTGGCCTCCTCCTTTGTGATCGGCTTAGCCAGACCTCTCCTGACGAATGAGTAGGGCCCGGTTCTGTACGTGATGCACAGATCTCTCGGCGCTTTGCATGCCTGCCTCAGACTCCGGCAGTCGCAGTCCGCCAGATAGGCCTGCTCATCTTTACCGTCTATGAAGGTCAGCACGTCTTCTATGGGAAGCACTTCATCTTCTGTGGGTCTGAAACCGCCGGCTGCGTTCAGTTTCTCCGGATCCGCGTCCCAGAGTGATTCCTCGTATCTCTTCAGATAGGCGTCTTCCGTTTTCAGGCGGATATCTTCAGGGATGGTCATGTAGAGGTCCAGTTCTTCAGTCGCGAAAATATCCAGCCGGCTCCAGAAATTCCCAATACGGTATGCGCCTTCTTTTTCTCCGGGGTCTATTACCCCGCGGTGATAAAGGCGTAAAACGGGATCCTGCGGTTCGGGCTCCGGGTTCTGACTGCATCCATAAAACAGTTCTTCGATTTCCCGGGGCTCATAATCCCTGTCCGGTTCTGCCGCCGAGATGAATAACTGCTCGTCTTCAGTCAGCATTTTATCCATGATGACCGCGCTGTCTTCGGGCGCTTTAAAATGCGCTCTGGCAGCGGCGGCAGTTTTTTCTGAAAGAGCAGTTTCCTTATTTGATTGAATCGTAGAATTCTTTTGCGACATCCTCGTACTCTTCCTTGTCTATGTCGACTTTGGCGTTGAGCGACTGCATGGTCTTGCTGTCGATCTTCGCGCTGATCTTGTTGATGATGTCCGCGATATCGGGGTTCTTATCAAGTATTTCCTGTCTTGTTACCGGGATGATATTGTACGGAGGCCAGAAACCCTTGTCATCCTCCAGAAGAAGGAAGGTGTCGTCGCTGAGCTGGGCGTCTGTCGTGTACGCCGGTACCACGTCCGCTTCGTCATTCTTGAGCACTTCATATTTCAGCGCGTTGTCAAAGCTGTTCTCATCCTTGAATTTGACTTTTCCATAGGTTTTCATCAGACCATCGAAGCCGTCTTCTCTCTCGTAAAAGTCAGATGTGCTTCCGAAACTGAGTTTCGACGCGTTCTTCCAGAGATCGGAGATGGTCTTGATGTTGTATTTTTTCGCTGTTTTTGAAAGCATTACCAGACCTTCGCCGTCAGAAGCTTCCGTCATATCCAGGACGGCTATCTTAAACTGCTTGGCGTATTCATCCTTGACTGTGTCATAGACCTTCTGGGGGTCGGACTCCATAGGCTGTCCCAGTATGGTCAGGAGAGCAGTTCCTGTGTATTCCGGGTAGATATCGATCTCGCCTTCTGTGAGAGCGTCGTTGATAACTGCGTTCTGCACTTCGAAGGTGCGCTGCGCAGTGTAACCCGCGTCTTCGAGAGCCAGAGCGTAGAGTTCGCTGAGTATCAGATTCTCAGTGAATCCCTTTGAGCCGACTATGACAGTCCCCTTGTCTCCGGACGATGAGCCGCAGGCGGCCAGACCGAAGGCAGCGATCACTACTATCACCAGTGCGATTAATGTCTTTTTCATGTGTTGTTCCTCCTGTGTTTAGATAGCTTCTTTGGCCAGGAACTTTTTTTCGATCCTGCCAAGTAAGGTTACGCAGATAAGTGTAAGCGCGGCTACGGATAAACCGCCTATTACCAGATATTCTGTCTTCATCAGACTTATGCCGTTATATATAATGACCCCGAGTCCGCCGCTTCCGATATACGCAGCCAGGGCGGCGCTTGCGATCACTTCAGCTGCCGCCATCTTGATGCCGCCCATGATGTAGGGCATGGCAAAGGGCACCTGCACTCTGCGGAAAGTCATTTTTTCATCCATTCCCAGTCCCGCGGCGACTTCCATCATGAAATCAGGGACCTTATTGAATCCCAGAGTCGTCTGGATCAGTATGGGCGGTATGGCCAGCACGATAAGAGCTACCAGAGCAGGCTTGACTCCGATGCCCATGATCGGGATCAGAATGACGAGTATGACAAGGGAAGGCAGTATCTTCAGAGCGCTGAAAAACGTGTTGATGAACCCGTTGATGGTCCTGTTCCTGAGGCAAAGGATGCCGAGAGGTATCCCGATGGCCGACGCGATCAGAAGCGCCAGGAAACTTATGTACACGTGCTGCCACAGATAGAGCAGGTACTGGTCCCATTTAGTTGTGAAATAGTCTACGTATACGTCCATTTAAAATACCGGTTGTTTTTGCGTTTGTTAACTACTAGATTATATCAAAAATACAAATGCATTTCATTGTTTGCTGTTTCCGGCAGAAAAGAAACTTCAGAGGGAGTTTTTTTGATATACTGGGTTCAGGATCATTCACATTGTTACGGAGGAAATATCATGAAATCTTATAAAAAGGAACTGACTTTCAACATCCCCAAAAGAAGGATGCTGGTCAATATCACCGATGAAGTACAGAAGGCCATCGATGAGAGCGGAGTGAAGGAGGGGCTGTGTCTGGTGAACCCCATGCACATCACCGCAAGTGTCATAATCAACGACGATGAAGCGGGCCTGCACAATGATTACGAGCGTCTTCTGGAGCGGCTGGTCCCGGAGAAGCCCTACGATCAGTACGATCACAACGGATTCGAAGACAACGCAGACGCTCATCTTAAGCGCAGTCTGATGGGCAGGGAATCTGTCGTTGCCATTACTGAAGGAAAGTTGGATTTCGGACCATGGGAACAGATATTCTATTATGAGTTCGACGGAAAGCGGAGCAAACGCCTGCTGATCAAGATAATAGGGGAATAAGGGAAAAGACCGGGAAGAAAAGAGCCCCTGCCTGCCGGCGGGGGCTCTTCGTTTGTTTTATCTTTTGTTCGACCGTCTCCAGATCTTCTGTTTTTCGGCATTTTTGATGAGCTCATCGCGGTAATCAGGATGGGCGATGGAGATCAGCAGTTCCGCCCGTTCCCATGTGGATCTGCCAACCAGATTGACTACGCCGAATTCTGTTACGATAAAGTATCCCTGGCTTCGCGGATTTGTAATGATGTCGCCCTGGAAGTAGGGGACGATCCTTGAATGTCGCGTTCCCTTCTTGTCTGTGAAGGTGGATGTCATGCATACGAAGGCTTTGCCGCCTTTGCTCATGGAAGCACCGGTGAGATAGTCCAGCTGACCGCCTGTTCCGCTGATGTGACGAAACCCGGAACTTTCGGAACTTACCTGTCCGTACAGGTCCACTGCGATACAGTTGTTGATGGATACCATGTTTTCCTGACGGGCGATGGTTTCCGCGGCGTTGACATATTCCAGCGGCTCTACTACGACGCCCGGATTCTGATCCACCCATTCATAGAGAGGCTTGGTTCCGAATACGATGCCTGTCACGCCTTTTCCGGGCTGGGCAGTTTTCTTTTTATTGGTAAGTTTTCCGGCCTGATGCAGTTCATAATACGCGTCGCCGCAAAGTTCTGTGTGCATACCGAGATCTTTAAGATCAGATTCTGCCAGCATGTGTCCGACTACATTGGGCATGCTGCCGATACCCAGCTGAATGGTAGCCCCGTCAACGATGTACGGAAGTATCAGTTCAGCGATCTTTATATCTTCTTCAGTTGCCGGATCTATGGGGAATTCGGGGAGAGGCTGATGTTCGCCTTCGACGATATAATCGACTTCTGAGATATGTATGCTTTCGTCAAAGCCGCCCAGTATGCGGGGAAGATGCTCGTTGACTTCAAGAATGACCACGTCGGCCTTGTCCAGTATGCCTTTCGCGATACCGGCTCCGCAGGAAAGATTGAAGAATCCGTGCTTGTCCATGGGCGTGACGCACATCATGGCCACGTTCACTGTCAGGAAATGCCTGTAGTAGGGTACGACATTACGGAAAATCATGGGGATATAGTTGCAAAGTCCCCGGTCACACAGGCTGCGCTCATAGGACGAGCAGTGCCAGCTGTTGTACATGAAATGCTCCCGGGAAGGGTCGCACTCCACAGTCTGAATAGGACCGAAGCAGAGATTGCCGCGGATCTTTACATCCTGCAGTTCATCCCTGCGTTTGGCCAGAGCTGCGTCCAGCAGTGTCGGGAAGCATACAACGGTCGTGTAGTCGATCCAGTCGCCGCTTTTTACGATTTTTACTGCTTCCTCAGGGGTCCTGAGTTTGTCACGGTATTCCTGTTGATAATTCATCATTTTTCTCCACCTCAAATTGTTTTTCAGCAGGTCGATGTGTTTTATCACCGGTCATATCCTATTGCCTCCTATATTTTACTTCTCACGGGTGTATTATTCAAGGTCACGGGTTACAGCAGAATTGACAATGACACAGAAAGAACATATCATGAAAATCGTAATAAACCTTAAAAAAACACCCGTCTGACAGGCAGGAAAAACCGCGCATGTCACTGGGGAAAAGAGGAAAAATGAAAGAGATAACGATAAAAGAAATAGAAGGAATAAGGATAGGACAGACGGAGGATGCCGCAGGCGGGACCGGATGTACCGTGCTGATTTGCGAAGACGGCATGCGGGCCGGTCTTGACGTTCGCGGCGGCGGGCCGGCTTCAAGAGAAAGTCAGCTGCTGAACCCCCTGGCTGCGGCGCAGGCGATACACGCCATAGTACTTTCCGGAGGAAGCGCTTTCGGACTTGGAGCGGCAGACGGGGTCATGGCCTATCTGGAGGAACACGGCATCGGATATGACGTAGGTGTGACAAAAGTGCCTCTGGTAGCTCAGGCGGATCTGTTTGATCTGACAGTAGCGGATAAGGATGCCAGACCTGACCGTGATATGGGATATGAAGCGGCAAGGCTCGCCATGGAGGAGCCCAATTACAGGGACGGAAGCTACGGGGCAGGCTGCGGCGCTACAGTCGGAAAGATTTGCGGGATGGCCACCTGTATGAAATCCGGTATAGGCAGTTATTTCGTACAGGCGGGAGACCTTAAGATCGGAGCGGTAGTAGCCGTGAACGCTTTCGGAGATATCTATGACTGGAAGACCGGAGAAAAGATTGCCGGACTTCTGACGGAAGACAAAAAAGGATTCCGCAGCACGGAAGAAATAATGAAGGAAAAAACCGGGGCGGTGGACAACCGTTTTTCAACGAACACGACCCTGGGGATAGTAATAACCAACGCGGATATGTCCAAGACACAGCTCTGCAAGATCGCGGGGATGGCTCACGACGGATTCGCCAGATCCATACGCCCGGTGCATACTACGGTAGACGGGGACAGTATTTACGCAGTATCCAACGGCGGTGTGGAGGCAGATCAGGACGTGATCGGAATGCTGGCCGCGGAAGTTGTAAGCGAAGCTATAAAGAGAGCTGTAATGAGCGCGGACAGCGCGTACGGATTTGTATCAGCAAAAGATATGCCGGGCAAAGAGGATTGAATCACCGGTCCGGTTGATGGAGGTAGAAATATGGTATCGTTTGAAAGCGATTATATCGCCGGGGCGCACCCGGAGGTCTTAAAAAGGCTGGGGGAGACGAATCTCGAACAGCTGTCCGGTTACGGAACAGACAAATACTGCGAAAGCGCTAGAGAAAAGATACGCAAAGCATGCGGTCTCCCGCAGGCTGACGTGGAGTTTCTGGCTGGAGGGACCCAGGCCAACGCGGTGGTCATCTCCACAATGCTTGCCGACCACGAAGGTGTGATCGCGGCAGAAACAGGGCACGTAAGCGCCCATGAGGCCGGAGCTATAGAGTTTACAGGCAATGAAGTACTGCTGCTGCCCCAGAAAGACGGGAAGATCAGCCCGGAAACCCTGGAAAAGTACATGGCGGAGTTTTACGGGGATCTCAATCATGAACATATGACATTCCCGGGAATGGTTTACCTGTCGTATCCGACAGAGTACGGCACCCTGTACAGCAAGGCCGAACTTGAGGCCATATACGGGATATGCCGCAGCTATAAACTCACACTTTTCATAGACGGAGCCAGACTGGGATACGGACTCGCGAGCAAAGAGGCAGGGCTGACCCTTCCGGAACTTGCCGCACTGTGTGATGTTTTTTACATAGGCGGGACCAAAGTCGGAGCTCTGTGCGGCGAGGCTGTGGTTTTCACGAAGAACAATAAGCCAAAGCACTTCATTACATCGGTGAAGAAGAGGGGAGCTCTTCTGGCGAAAGGAAGACTTCTGGGAGTACAGTTCGACACACTGTTCACGGACGAACTTTATTTCCGCATCAGCGACCACGCCATTGAAATGGCAGAGCGTATGAAGCAAATGTTTTTATCCCACGGGCTTAAGCTGTATCTGGATTCGCCCACGAACCAGCAGTTCCCCATATTTGAAAACGGACAGCTGGAAGAAGTGAGCAAACAGATCGCTTTCAGCTTCTGGGAAAAATATGACGATTCACATACAGTAGTCAGGGCCGCCACCAGCTGGTCTACTACGGAAGAGGACCTTGAGGCGCTGGAAGAAGCGCTTGGGAAAAAGGCGTAAAGACGGCTCAGGAAGGGCATAAAGGCCTGCGCGTGAAAGGATGGAATATATGAAAGTAACTAAAGATAAAGTTTTCTACAGTTTCTGCGGAGACAATGAACCGGTGCTGACGGTGGATGCTCCGGCAACAGTGGAGTTTGAGACTATGGACTGCTTCGGGAACCAGCTCAGAAGTAAGGACGACGTGATGGAAGCCCTGGACTGGGACCGCATCAACCCGGCTACAGGTCCGGTATACGTCAACGGGGCAGAACCGGGAGACGCTCTCAAAGTGACTATAAATAAGATCACCCTGAACGAAAAAGGAACTGTATGCTGTCTGAAAGATGAAGGAACTCTGGGAGACCGGGTGGAAGGATACCATGTGAGGATCGTGCCTGTTTCTGACGGAACAGTCCATTACGAAGCAGATAACGGGTTCAGAACGGATATCCCCATACGTCCGATGATCGGTGTCATAGGAGTCGCCCCGGATGACGGGCAGGATATCAACACGGGAACCCCCGGACGCCACGGCGGCAACATGGACAATACCATGGCCGAAGAAGGCGCTACTTTATATTTTCCGGTAGCTGTTCACGGCGCGCTTTTCGGGTTCGGAGATCTGCACGCTGTGATGGGTGATGGTGAGATCGGAGTTTCGGGGCTTGAGATCCCTGCGGATGTGGAAGTGACCATAGACGTAGTGAAGGGAAAGGCGCCACAGTATCCCGTGCTGGAGAACGAAAACGAGATAGCGGTAATCGTTTCAAAAGAGACAGTTGATGAAGCGGCCAAAACCGCGACGGAACTGATGCAGGAATTCATAGCTGAAAGGACAGACCTTGACCTGCCGGATATCGTCATGCTCATGAGCCTTGTGGGGAATCTGGAGTTCTGCCAGATCGTTGACCCGGAAAAGACAGTAAGATTCGTATTCCCCAAGAAATACATACCGGGACTGACTTTTTAAATAATTGCTAAATCAGACTCTCTGTCCTTTGCGGCAGGGAGTTTTTATATGTAAAAAAGCATGACTGCTACGCGGTCATGCTTTAATTAACTCTTTATCTGTCATAAGCAGCTATTTGATAAGCGGCGGTTTGTTCGTAACTTTCGGCACTGCGACTCTCATGGAGTTGCCCAGCTCCCCGTCAAGGCAGCTCTGGTTGACCTGTACATCTGCCTGGAGAGTGAAGTAGAGGGCAGTGTCTGTAGCATCCCAGCCGTAAGCGTTGGATACCAGGCGCTGCATTTCAGTGAGTCCCTCACGGATAGCGTCACCGATGTCAACGTTGTATGTATTCACATACCAGAAGTCATTGTCTTCTGTTACAGGATTGTTCAGTTCGAACTGCTTGATCAGGCGTGTATTAACGGTGATCTCGCCCGGGATCTCGATTCCTGTTCCTGTGATCTCGCCGTCGCCCATGGAAGCGTGGAGATCGCCCATCTGCAGGAGAGCACCTTCGACTTCAACCGGGAAATACACGGTGGTCCCTTTTGTGATCACATGGCTGTCCATGTTGCCGCCGAGATGGAAGATGTGTCCGCACGGAACGACTTCATCCGCGGGGCAAGTGCCGATAACGCCGATCATCGGGTTGACTTTCCACTGCACGTCCTTGAATGTTGCCACGCCGTCTTTTACAGGAATGACCCTGGTCCTGAGTTCGCAGCTGTCTACGATAGGACCTACTCCCGGGAAGATGACTGTTGCGCCCTGTTCGGCTACCTTGATATCAAGGATCTCAACTGCCAGAACATCTCCCGGTTCTGCACCGTTGATATATACCGGACCTGCGGCGGGGTTGCATTCATCGATGTTTATCTTGTCGATAGTCGTGCTCTCGTCCAGGACCTGGTTGGAAAAACAATCCATAGGCTTGAACAACATGACCTCACCCGGGTCAGCCTTTGCGACAGGTTCATTGTTCTTATCAAATGTCAGAACTGATTTGTCGATTATTTTCATGATTCAAATCCTTTCATTTTTCAAATATGTATACGTTTACGATACCGTTTTATGTGACTTCAGTGTATAAAAAAGCGGCATAATCGTCAAGCATAATTATGTGCTGACAACAGTTTACTGTGGGAGTATAATGTGTGTATAAACAAAAAATAAACGATAAGGTTAACGTATTCGATCAGACACTGAAAGGAGGATCAGATATGGCGTGTAAGAACCTTAAGGAACTTCTTCAGAGATTCGATAATGAGATAGGGATCTCAGGATATGAAGTAGACGGAACGATCATTCCGGCAATAAAAGAGGAGATGGAAGGTTATTACGATGAGTATTTTGAGGATAATCTTCACAACCAGTTCTTCGTGAAAAAGGGCAAGGGTGACAAAAAAGTCCTGCTGGCGTCCCACATGGACGAACTCGGATTCATCGTTACATACGTAGAAGAAGACGGTATGGTACGTTTCGCGCCTATCGGCCTGCACGACGACAGAGGATGTATAGACCAGAAGCTCTGCATCCATACCAAGAAAGGTCCTGTTTACGGCGTTACCGGTTCCAAACCGGACCATATCCTGACAGATGAAGAGAGAAAGAGCGTTCTTCCGATACCTACGCTTTTCATAGATATAGGCGCTACGTCAAGAAAAGAAGCCAATGACATGGGCGTATTCACAGGAAGCCTGGTTTCCTGGACCACAAAGGGCGAATATCTCAACGGAACTAACACTTACTCCGGAAAGAGCGTTGACAACAGGGCAGGCTGCGCGATTATGGTGGAAGTAATGAGAAGGCTCCACGATGAGGGCGTTGACAACGTTACATTCTACGGAGTAGGAACCGTGATGGAAGAACTGTTATGCCGCGGGGCAGCTGCTGCAGGCCACAAAGTACAGCCGGATATCGCTCTGTCACTGGACGTTACACTCGCGTTCGGACCTGACGTTGAGGAAAAACAGGTTCCGATGAAGTTCGGCGGCGGCGCATGTGTGAAAATGTTCGACTTTGCGTACGATCTGTGCGTTGGAACTCCGGTGCCGACAGAGATCACGGAAAAGATGATGGAAGTGGCAGAAGAGAAGAACATCCACTATCAGCGCGAAGTGCTGATCGGCGGAACTACCGACTCACACGCTATACAGATAGCAGGAGACGGAGTAAAAGCAGGAGCGATCTCCCTTCCGTCAAGATATATCCATACAGCGATAGGAACTGTACATCTGCAGGATCTGCAGGATTCAGTCGATCTGATCGTTGAATACGTAAAGACACTGTAAGATATACACAGGAGGTCGGTTTTGCGGAAGACCGGCAAAACGCAAAAACTAAAGCGGCCCGGGTGATCTGTTAAGATCATCCGGACCGTTTTTTACTTTGTTCCCGTCCGTGTGGACGGGATCTTATTTATTCTCCGGAAGACATCCGATAACAGCTCTGCGCACGTATTCGCGGGCAGCCCTTACCTTGTAGGCGTTTCTGCCGAGAGGTATCGCGTCTGCCAGAGCGATCCTTGCGGCTTCTGCTGCTGTTTCAGCATCCAGTTTCTTTCCTTCCAGATACTTTTCTGCTTCCGTTGCCCTGATCGGTACAGGAGCGGCTGCGCCGAGCACGATTCTCGCGTCGGAAACCACGCCGTCATTGAGTACCATGGAGGCTGCAGCTGAGAACAGCGGGAAGTCGATGGATTTTCTCTGACGGTATTTGAAATATCTGCTGACTCTTCCGGGAGCAGGTGCAGGGAGGAACACTCCTTTGACCAGTTCGCCCGGACGCAGTACAGTAGAGCTCTGAATTCCGACAGCGAAGAAATCTTCCGCGTCTATGGTGCGTTCCGTCGTATCGATCTCTGCGCCGAGAGCGATAAGAGCGGGAGCCAGATCTGACGGGCTGGCTGCTACGCATCCGCAGTTCATGCAGCGGCTTACTTCAGCGCGGATCTGTTCGATGTCGAATCCCAGTGAGTCTTCTTTCTCGATATCTCTCTGCGCTTCAGGTATCTTCTTCATGGTTCCGGCCTGACTGCTGGTCAGACATTCGCCGCATATCGAAGACAGTGTTCTTGAACCTTCGTTGAGAGGATGCTTTTTCGCTTCTCCGCCCAGGGACTCGTTGATAGCGTCGGCCGCGCGTCTTCCGGCTGCCATTGCCTGTACTACTGACGCCGGGCCGCTTACTGCGTCGCCGCCTGCGTACAGTCCCTCGACTGCGGTCTGCTGGGTTTCCTCGTCTACCTTGATAACACGGTCAGCGATATTCAGATCATCATCGATATAGCTGAGGTCGCATTTCTGGCCTACGGCGAGAATAATGCAGTCTGCGTCGATGTGTTCTGTCTGGTTCGCGTCGAACTGAGGACTGAATTTTCCTTCCTCATCCCTTACTGATGTGCAGCGGATAAGGTCGATACCGGTCGGTTTTCCGCTTTCTGTAACGACTTTTGCCGGTCCCCACATGGTTTGGATGTTTACACCCTCTTCAAGCGCGTCGTTTATATCGTCATCAAAAGCAGGCATCTCTTCTCTGCTTTCAAGACAAACCATGGTGACTTTAGAAGCGCCGAGTCTCTTAGCGGACATGGCTGCGTCGACAGCAACGTTTCCGCCGCCGATAACTACTACGTTCTCGCCGGGCTTTCCTTTTTTACCAAGGGCGATGTCTCTCAGCATTTCCATAGCAGGAACGGTATACTCTTCACCGTCGAGTCCTATGGAAACAGGGCTCCATGCTCCGGTTCCCAGGAATACTGAATCGTACTGCTGTCTCAGCTGGTTCAGTGAAATGTCTTTTCCGACTTCAGTTTCCAGCCTGAAGTCTATACCCATGTCGGCGAACACACCGATCTGACGGTCGAGCACGGATTCCGGGAGCCTGTAGTACGGGATCCCGTATCTGAGCATACCGCCGGCCTTCGGCATCTGTTCATATACCGTAACGGCATATCCTTCAAGACGGAGGAAGTATGCCGCGGACAGTCCCGCAGGGCCTGAGCCGACTACCGCTACTGATTTGCCTTTGTCCGGGAAATCAGTTCCGATCAGCTCTGCGGCATGATCCAGCATGTAGTCTCCGACGGACCGTTCAACCGAACGGATCGATACGGATTCATCCACCTGGTTTCTGTTGCAGCTTGCCGTACATGTGTGCGGGCATACACGGCCTGTGACCGCTGCCAGCGGATTTGTACGGATAAGTATCTGCGCTGCCTTTTTCTCATCGCCTGCGTTCAGGCTGGCGAAATATTCAGGAATAGCGTTGCCGGCAGGGCAGCCCTCCTGACAAGGCGTTTCCTTTACTCTTATCGAACCGAATATGGAGTGGATCTCGTTGCGGCCGGTCTGCGCGTTGCAGAAAGAACCGCCCTTACGGAGACAGTCAAAGCGTGCCTCGGCATTTCTGTAATACCAGCAGCGGGGCTGCTGACAGATGTTTCCGCCGATCGTGCTGTTGTTACGTATCTGCGGGGATGCTACCTGATACGCGGCTTCTGCGAGAGCGCGGTAGCCATCCGAAACAGATTCATCGGTCTCCAGTTCATGTACTGTCGTCAGCGCTCCGATATTCACTCCGCGCGCAGTCTTCTCGATGCCTGCGGCGCCGGGGATGGAACGGAGATTGACTACTGTTTCAGGCGCTTCTTTGTATATGTGGTCCTTCAGACCGTGAAGCAGATCTGTACCGCCTGAAATGACTGTTGTAGTCCCTTCGCCTTTGCGGACAAGGGCAGCTGCTTCTTCAAATGTTTTCGCATTTATAAAATCAAAACGTTGTAAAGCCATTATTATCTGCCCTCCTTTCCGAGTGCGTTGAGTATTTTGACGGGCGATGCCGCCGTTTCATTTATCCTTACTCCTATGGCGTTGTATATCGCGTTGGAGATGGCTCTCGGCGTACAGCACGGAGCGGCTTCTCCCATACCGCAGGCGCCGTATTCGCCGTGACCTTCGAAGATCTCCATCGGTACCGGATCGATATCCGGATAATCTGCCATAGTCGGGAACTTGTAATCAACAAAGTTGAAGTTGAGCGGAATACCTGTAGCCTCGTCGTAGATCATCTCCTCGTAGAGGGCTTCTCCGAGACCCTGGCACTGTCCGCCTGTAAGCTGGCCTTCGGCGCCTGCCGGGAACAGAACTGTTCCGCCGTCGGAGCAAACGACCATTCTCAGAACATCGACTTCGCCGGTCTCAGTGTCCACTTCTACTTCAGCGAAAGTGGCCATATAGGCAAAACCGTAAGACTTGTCGTCTATGGGCCTGCTGTGCATTACGGTGACAGGCACCAGGTTTTCCTCTTCCCAAAGGTCTACCGAATCATAGTATTCACGTATGGTCTGGCTGATTTCCGGCTGGGCCTTAACGAAGACGCGGCCGTCCTTCATATCCAGCTCTTCAGGTTTGCGCTCCCACTTTCTGGCGACCTTTGCCAGGAATTCTTCCTTTACTTTCACTGCGCATTCCCGGGCAGCTTCCGCAAGGACAAGGGAAACAGAACTGTCGCTCTGTACTACGTCCTTAAGGCCTGTTTCGGTATCCTGCTGATATATCCAATGGAAGTTCTCATAAGGAACGCCCAGACCATCTGCGGCTGCCAGAACGGCGCATGTGCTTGAACCGCCTCCGACTTCAACAGTCGGAGCGTCAATGATAACGCTTCCGTCGTGATTGAGTTTGATCATGACCTGTGTAGGTCCGCGACGGAATTCCTGGTTCTCTGTGTGCCAGGTGTTGTTCAGTGAGAATCCTATGCCTCTCTTCTTGCAGCCGTCGATCCATTCTCCTTCGCCGGGGGCGTGGCGATTGTCCCATCCGATGAGCTTGGCTCCTTCGTCCAGGATTCCCACGACGCTTGGGTCGGGAGCAGTGCATCCTACGCCGGATACGTTCTTTTTCAGTATATCGATCTCGTCTATGCCCAGCTTTTCAGCCAGCATATTGGTACCGAGACCGAAGATATAGTTCATTTCAATGTTTCCGATGGATCTCATACAGCTGGCCGGTACGATGTTGGTATAGACCGCGCGCCCTGTAAAGCGCAGGTTTGGTATTCCTGCCAGCATGGATTCGAGCCATTCGGGGGGTACGTATTTGATCTCACCTATGGTGCAGTCTGAGTAAGCTCCCGCGTTGCCCAGCATATCAAAGTCTATTGCGGTGATGGTTCCGTCTTTTTTAGCGCCGATCTTTACTGTCAGGTAACACTCCGTTCTTGTATCGTGGAAATGTTCCTGTCTTGTCTGGAAATAGCGGACCGGACGTCCGGTTTTTTTGGACATCAGCGCCGACGCCAGGAAGAAGGGCTGTTCGCCTGTGTTTCCTCTGCCGTGCTGGCCTCCTTCGAGAGGACTGATGCAGCGGATTTTGTTAAGAGGTATCCCCAGCATATCGCTTAAGAAGATGCGGCTCTGATCCACCGCGTAGGAATCACTTATGGAAATAAGCTGATCATCTGTCCAGTACATCATGCAGTTCCAGTAGTCCAGCGCGCACTCCTGAGGGTTCTTGTACATGGCCTTTGCTTCCACGATCTCATCAGCCTCGGCAAATCCTTTATCAACGTCGCCTTCGTCCATGAATATATCCGGGCCCCACATCTCGGTATTGGGGAGGAAGTTGCTTTCCGGATTGATATCGGGGTGTATGATCGGGGCGTCTTCACGCATGGCGTCGTCGATGGTGAGGCAGAAGGGGAGTTCTTCCCATTCGATCTCGATCAGACGGAGGGCCTCTTCTGCGATCTCCGTTGTCTCAGCAGCTACCGCTACGCCGACTTCATCGCCGACCCAGCGTCCGCGGTCCGACAGAACACGGCGGTCCTTACAACCCCATGCCTGGATGTTACTTGCTGAATTGGTGGCGTCTGTCCAGCAGGCGGTGAAGGGTTCCATTGCAGCAACTTCCGGGTCATCATACCTCAGTATGCCTACTACTCCGGGGAGTTTTTCTGCTGCGGTCGTATCCATGCTTTTGATGATCGCATGGGGATACGGGCTTTTCAGTATCCTCATGTATACCATGTCCTGATACTTCCTCTTCAGAGCCAGATCCTGGGAATAGTTACCTGTTCCGCGGGCTTTCTTCCATGCCTCTGTCCTCGGACGGTAAGTACCTATATTTTCCCTTTTCTTTCTGGGCACGAATACTCTTTTTTCGTTTTTCATTTCATGCCCTCCTTTTCTTCTTTCATCATTTCCGCGGCGCGCAGAACAGCGCGCATTACCGCAGGATATGTGCCGCACCGGCACAGATTGCCGGAAAGAGCATGCCGGATATCATCTTCCGTAGGGTCGGGGTTCTCATTGAGGAGACCTTTTGCCGCCATGATGAAGCCCGGAGTGCACATGCCGCACTGCATTGCTGTTCCGTAACCGGGTTCACACTGAGTTGCGAAAGCCCGGATAAGGACATCATCTTCGCCCAGTCCTTCGATGGTCGTTACCTCATGACCGTCAAGAGACATGGCGATGGTGATACATGATAGAGTTGCTTTGCCGTCTACCAGAACGGTACAGGCGCCGCATTCACCCGTGTCGCAGGATACTTTCGTTCCTGTCAGACCGAGCTTTTCCCGCAGAACATGAGCAAGCGTGTGCTGCGGTTCGATATCTGTTCCGACTTTGAAAGAATGCCACTGGCCATTGACCTTCAGGCGGAGCAGATTCTCGTTCCCCTTTTCAATGGGGTCCTTACCATTAATGCTTCGATCCACTGTTCTCTTCCTTTCTTGTGTGACCGCACAAAGAAGTGCCGGTTTTTATGTTTGTCTTGATGAAAATATTATATTACGACAGGGAA
This sequence comes from Bacillota bacterium, assembly GCA_030530305.1. Classification (GTDB taxonomy): domain Bacteria; phylum Bacillota; class Clostridia; order Peptostreptococcales; family Anaerovoracaceae; genus RGIG7111. The sequence continues at coordinate 2,824 of JAUMVF010000008.1, read as the reverse complement.
AATGATACAAGAAATAAGTAAACCGGAAGTAGAACGGGGTTTTTGCCGGCTGCTGTTTATTAACAGGGGCAGGGGGTGTAAAATGTTAACTGAAAAGCAGGTACAGAAAGCATGAAAAAAATAACCGATGAAAGCTTAATGACAGATTACCTCAGGGACGAGTCCAGGAAAGCCGGAAACGTCGAAGAGGTGCTGTTCCCTGAATCTGAGGAAGACGTATTGGACCTTCTCAGACGGGAGCCGCGCCTGCTGTTGACTACTCAGGGGTCCAGGACCGGGGTCACCGCCGGATGCGTGCCTTACGGAGGGGCGGTCATAAGCATGGAACGGATGAACAGGATAATAAAATTTACGGAAGAAAGGGGCTCAGGAGAGCCGGGCGCCGAGCCGGTATGCACGGCCGTTGTTCAGCCGGGTCTTGCGCTGCAGGTTTTCAGGGAAGAGCTGTTCAAAAGAAATCTGTTTTTTACACCGGATCCGACAGAGACAAGCGCCTCAATAGGCGGTATGATATCCTGCAACTCGTCAGGAGCACGGAGTTACAGATACGGAGCTGTGCGCAGGCATGTACGCTCCATCAGAGTGGCCCTCAGAAACGGCGAAATGCTGAAACTGACGAGAGGCGTGGAAAAAGCCCGCGGTCTCGATTTTTCGCTGAAGACAGAAAGCGGCAGTGAGATATCGGGAAGGCTTCCGGATGTAAAGATGCCCGACGTTTCGAAGCATACAGCAGGATACTATATCAGACCGGATATGGACATGATAGATCTCTTCATAGGTTCGGAAGGGACCCTGGGCGTCATAACAGAAGCGGAGCTTGATCTTTACCGGGCTCCGGGAAACACATGGGGCTGCGTGGCATTTTTCGAAAAGGAAGAGCAAGCCTTATCTTTTGTTGAAGCGGTAAGAGCAGCGGATGCAGATGGAATCATGCTGCAGACCGAGGCTATCGAATATTTCGACCGGGATACGCTGGATCTCATCAGAGCAGACCAGCGGGAAGGAACTGTGCTTCAGGAATCCAAAACTGTTCCCGCGGGAAAATGCGCGGTATATATAGAGCATATTTCTGAGGACAGAAGCGAACTTGAGCGGACATATGAGGCCGTGAAAGAAATGGTGAAGGACGCAGGCGGCAGCCCGGAAGACTCCTGGGTCGCAGTTGGCATCGTCCAGTTTGAAAAACTGAAAGAATTCAGACACGCGGCACCGGTGTGTGTCAATCACAGGATAGCCGAGATCAGAAAGGAGTATCCTGAGATCACCAAGCTGGGAACTGACATGTCGGTCCCGGATGGAAAACTCAGAGAGATAATGTCCGTATACAGGGACGGGCTCAGATCCGGAGCCTTCAGATCAGCTGTGTTCGGCCACATAGGAAACAACCATCTTCATGTAAACATCATCCCCCGGGATATGGATGAATACTCGCGGGGAAAGGAGATGTATACCGGCTGGGCAGAGAAGATCGCGGAGATGGGAGGATCTGTATCTGCGGAGCACGGCATCGGCAAACTCAAGAAATGGCTGCTGAGCGAACTGTATACGCCGGAACAGCTTGATGAGATGCGCAGTATAAAAAAACTGTTTGATCCCAATGAACTTTTAGACAGAGGAAACGTATTCGAATGATGGACAGTAATGTGAAAAGCAGGGCGGAAGAAGTTTATGAACAATTCTGCCACAGACATTCAAAGGATGATGAATTCAATGACTGGGAAGGCTACAGGACCCAGCTTACGGATTTTGTTATCAGAAACACAAAGCCCGGTTCCTCTCTGCTGATACTGGGAGCCGGAAAATGCAGCGACCTTGATCTTGGCATGCTTTCGGAGCACTGCGGGAGCATAACATTATCTGATTACCGGCCCGAAACGGCAGAGGAGGCGTTCCGGCAGTACGGACTGCAGCCGTCCGGCACGCTTGGCTTCGCAGGGTCAGACTATGTGGGCATCACAGATGAGGACTATATCCGCTACACTGACCTGCTGCTTGCAATCATGGAAAAACTCAGAGACTGCCCGGGAGACAGTCTTGAAAGCATCGCGGGAAGTGAACTGCAGGAGCTGCGGAACGATCTGGAACAGATATACAGGAACAATGAGGCATATGAGATAGATCTGGGCGGCGTTTATGACAACGCTGTTATCGCCGGGGTCCACAGCCAGCTGAACAATTCATTCAGAGGGATATTCCAGTATGCCCGTAAATATACCGAGGACAGAGGCGGAAAGATCAGATACCTTAATGAACTTAATGCCGCCATATTTGAGACCACGGGAAAGCATTCGAAGTATCTGGTGCGGCGCCTGAACGAGGCTGTTTTTTCATCAGTCAGAGAAGGCGTCATATACGGCTATGAGAAAAGGATCATATTCACTCCCGAGGGAGCAGAGAGTCCTGTCATCGGCACCGTGGACGGAGCGCGCCAGGCAGGGGAGGAAGTTGAAGGAATTAATGCTGCTGACAGGATGGGATGCCTGTGGCCGCTTTCGCGCAGACGTGGCGTCAAATTCGAAATGGACATATGCTGTTTCAAGGCAGCGGAGCTTAAAACGGCAAATGAATGATTTTTCATAAAACGACCGCTTGCGGAACCTGCTGAAAAGGAGTTTTTCGGCAGGTTTTAACATATATATATGCATATATTTTCATATTTGACATATGCTATGTATAAAAATACATATTTTAAAAAAAATATTCTTGCGCAACCGCGCCGCCGTATGTTAGAATTAGTCGTTAAACTGCAAGGAGGAAATTATGCAAATCAATCCACGTGATGAAAAGACTATTGCGAGATCAAAAGTCATGGATCTGCTCGACC
>JAUMVF010000007.1:18479-30361 GCA_030530305.1 Bacillota bacterium | reverse complement strand
ACTGTGAATTTGTTATATACAGATTCACAGTGTTTTTTCAATGGGTTTGGCGGATGATAATAGGTGTTTTCAGGTAATCTGGCCTGTCTGCTAAAATCCTGGCCCCCGGAAGCATTGAAATTACACTGTTTTTTGAATATATATGGATTCACAGTGTTTTTTCAACGTTTTCGCAAGGATGAAAAATGCGCTCTCGAAAAAACTCGAATTATGTATGCGGATGCAAAATACCCGCTTTCAAAAAACCTTGCATTAAGTATAAAGTTATTGTATAATGAGAAAAATTGTTGAAAATGCAACCAAGAAAATTCCTCCTTGGAGCACATCGTAAGCAGAGACGGCGCAACGAAAGTTGTGTCGTTTTTTCATGCGCGCGCCGATGTTCGTCGGGATATCGCAGTGGGCGTAATGAAAAGCGCGCTGGTGCCCGTCGAAATAGCGTGACGGAATAGCGTGCCGGGCGCAAAGAAAAATGCGCCCCTTTTGCAAGAGGCGCATCGTTTCAATTTTCTGTTTTCTCCGTGGCTGTTCAGCTTCGATCATCGCCGTGGCTACTCTGCTTTGATCATCGCCGCAGCTACTTGTTGCTTATTTAACCTTGATCGTCACTTTTACTTTCTTGGTCAGCGGTTTATATGTCTTGTTGCCGGCTGCCTTTACTTTGATCCAGACTTTGTAAGTGCCCTTCTTCAGGCCTTTCTTGACTGTGATCTTTCCGGTCTTCTTGTTGACAGTGAACTTCTTGGCAAACTTCTTCTTGATTACCTTGTATTTCGTGTATGTCACTGTGCCCTTTGCCTTGCTGACTTTGATAGCTTTTGTGCGGTTGATGGTCTGAGCCTTTTTCTTAAGCTTGGAGTACTTGACCGGGACAGTCTTTCCTTTCGCGGTCAAAGTGTTCTTCGCCTTGGTGGTCTTGAATACGTCCAGTTCGTCAGCAGCGAGACCGAACCATGCGCTGTAATACTTCTTGCCGTTCACCTCTGTGAAAGCGCGCGCCGTCACGTTGTATCCCGTTGCAGGCTTCAGATTCTTGATGGTGACGATCTGCTCCAGTTTATAATTAATCGTCTTTACTGTCCATTTGGAGGTGCCGTCTTTCTTGTATGCGTATTGTATACCGGTCACGTCTTCGCTGCCATCTCTATCGCCAAACCACATTCTCATATTCAGTGAATTCGGGCCGGCCTTATCGATGTCTACCATTGGGATCGGCAGGACTACGTACAGCGGATAAACAACAGTCCCGAGGTTTTCCGCGGTAATTACCAGTCTTGTTTCGCCGAGATGCTTGGCCAGGATGGTCCTTTTGACCGGATCGTCTGTGTCGCCCTCGAAATCAGCAAAGTACGGGTCCTCTATTTTCCAGGTTATATCTCCAAGATCACTTATACTTGCGTCTTCATCGCCTTCAATGATCAGCTCCAGATTCAGCTTGTTCTCCCCGTACGATTCGGCATCCTCGCCTACGTACAGGTTGCCTATTCCGTTCAGTTCCAGATTCAGGTCGTCCCGCTTCTGGGCGTATCCTCTGATCGGGAAGTTGTCCGTTGCCAATACGCCAACATCTTCCGGATCTGACGCACTTCCTACCATTTCATCCTGAAGTTCCTCATCGGAGAAATCCTGCCATTTGCCATCCATCAGTATAAAGCTTTCGTTTTCGTTGATGACACTTTCCTCCCAGTACTGGAAGCCCATAGCTTCGGCGTACTCGCGGTTGATTGCCATCGGAACATTAGCCGCATACTTTCCATCCGGAGTCTGCTGGGTGATCACGATCGAATAATACTGATCGCGCTGGACTCTGACAGGTTTATCAAGATTGATCTTGTGATAGCCGCCCAGCGGATAGTTTACCGGTTCGGTATTTGATGCCACCAGTTTTCCGTCTTGCGGATCATCGAAGTAATTCTGAAGAAGATATATCTCATAGCTGACTGCTGTATCCGGATAGGTGGTCTCGAAGGATATCTGTTCCAGATCCTCACAGACTTCTGCTCTGAAAACATTGGCTTCCTTGACCTCATCTTCGACTGCTGCCGCATCGACGTAGTTCACAGGCATGTAGTCGTGCTGATCCAGATAATATGAGCCGCCTTCATTGCTCTTGTCAAATTCAAGGGCTTCCGGAAGCTGTATAGTCTGATCATAATATGAAAGCCAGAAGTAACCGGTGTGAACCTCAGATGTCGCATCGTAAGGCGACTTGTCCTCTCCCTGGAGCAGTCCCCAGTCTCCTCTGCCGCGATTCGGGAATTCCTCTTCACCGGAGCCCCAGCTGTTCTTTACCAGCCATGCGCCGTTTTCCGGCGGAGTTGTAAGCTCATAGGCTTTCTCATCATCCATGCCTTTGATCTTGTGGGCGAATTTTTCTTTCGGATAATTGTCATCCCAGCCTACTACGCATACTGCATGGTTGGACTGCTCCTTTTCAAATGTATAATGCGCCCAGTTATTGCTGATATATGTGCCGCCATTAGGATTCTGCTCCGGTCTGAAAGTATCAGCGTGATATCCTATCTGCACGGCTCGTTTGTTCTGCAGCTGTTCCTTGATAGCTGCTGTGCCTTCCGGAACATACTCATATTTCCATTCTTCGTCCATGCCCGCCGGCGATGGAAGCAGATATGATTCCTTCAGTATATAGGACTGTTTGAATCTGCTTTTTTCCTGCATCGACCAATCGTCATAAGGGCTGTAGCAGTAATTTACCGATGCCCCGTCAATGATTTTTTTCTCGGTCTTGCCTCCCTGGCCTTTGTATTTAAGAGTGTTGACTCCGGCGTCTGCCCAACTCGTCTCGTTATCCCAGTCTCTGTCTTCCAGATTTGGACCTACGCCTGAAGAAAACAGACTTGTGGCTATGAACGGTACTCCGCCGCTGTCCAGTCTCTGCGCTACGGTCAAACCATCCACGGTATGCATGCCTTCCCCGTTCTGCGGGTCATCCGGATTGTCTATGGCTGTGGACGCAAAATATACCAGATGCTTTTCCGACAGATCCATATTCGCAGCAGTATGATCGCCTCTGATCTCGTCATTTCCAAGTACGCTTGACTCCGCCGCAGCTATAGCCGCAAAACCCCAGCATGTCCCATAAGGGTTCTGGAACTTTACGGGAGTTACATACGACGTGCCGTCGACGTCGCGCAAGTCAAAACTCGTCGGGAAATCCTCGCCTCTCAGTTTTTTATCGTGGGTCCCGATCCGTTAAACGGATCCTGGGACTCGTCCTGCATCTGGGAAGCTATCTGCTTTTCAGTGCTGTTGTCAGTCGCTTGCGACTGGTCGGGTCCGCTTACCGCAAAAACTCCCGTCGGCATCATGGCGACGGTCAGTGTCAGCGAAAGCAATGCGACCAGTATCCCTCTTGTGAACCTGGTTTTCATCTCTGTTTGATCCTTTCTTTTCGTTTTTCCATAAGGTTTTCACACAATAATTATATTTATATTATATCATGACAGCATGCGTAAACCTATACATGCTGCTGCGATTCCGGATAATTTAAAGCGGGAAAGCCACCGCGTCCCTGTAGAGCTTTTTCAGGGCGGCGATGAATTGCGCAAAACTCTTCCGGGCGTCGACTTACTAGTGGGCAGCCGGCTTTATATGCATTCTATATTTTACTTATATAATCCTCTTTCACGTGGAAGATCCCTGCTATGAATACTTCTTTGTTTTCTATCTTATATATGATCACGTAATTGCTTTTCTGCAAAACGTATTTTCTATAGCCTCTGCTCGAGAGATAATAATCCCTGCATAACGCAAAAGAATCCGCATTTCTTTCAAGCGTGTTGAACGCTTCTTCAAAATCATGCGTGATTCTTTTAGCTGCTTTTTTATTCTTCAGCTACAGCGAAATATAGCTGATGGCACTCTCAAGTTGAGAAGCCGCCCTGTTTGAAATGATTACCTTAAAGGTCATATTTCTTTTCTATTTCTGACAGTACAAGCCGGGCATCTTTGTATTTCCCTTCCTGATACTGCTTTTCTGAAATCGCGATCTCTTTGTACAGTTCAAGCTTCCTGAAAAGCTCTTCATATGTATCCATGCTCATGAATACCATGTCGCCATAGCCATTTTTAGTTACAAAAATAGGCTCCTTTGAATTATGACACATTTCAGAAATACCATTCGTATTCTTAAGCTCTTTTATTGGTATTATCTGCGGCATACTGTTTCCTCCCGGAATCTGTTTTACAAATCGAAGCGGTTGTGTTTTCAGTATGTCATATTAATGTGATAATATCAAGATAATTATGGCATTATTATGTCCGAATTTTCGGATTACCGCAATGTCCTTCCGGACCATAGCGCCTGTCTTTCGGGCCATAGCTGCTCCGGCTTTGAAAGCTTTTCTGCATTCTTCCGGGAATACTGTCGCGCGCCTTTTGCTGCTTCCGCAACTAACGTGTCTGTGTTCCATCCTTTTCTCGGGCTTGCGTTGACTGCTATTATCTTTTTGGCCATTTGTCTCCTCCGTCTTTTTTCCTAAGCTGTTTCTTTTCTAAAGTGAATCTGTTATGAAGTGAATCGACCAGGAAGTTAACCGGCCTGGACAGGTCTACAACCCCATCTTCTGTTTCAGCCCTTCCTGAAGCACCTTTGATAAACTCAGGCCCCGTAAAACGGACACTTCTCTTTTATGCATTGCTCGTTCTGCGCAGTGTATCCGCATTTTATCTCGCGGCTTTCCATCGCAATGCCGAAATTCTCTTTTACGAATTCGATTGCAGCCTGTATGGAAAGGAATGAATCCCGCTTGCAGCATCGCGGCCCGCCGGCTTTTCCTATTTCGTCCAGAGCCTTTGATGTCATCCTGTTGGAAAGGTTAAAAGGCTTTGTCGCCAAAGGCGTGGATCCCGATATTATCGACACGAACATGCCTGAGCTGACGCCTGCGCCGCAGGCTCCCCAGAATCCGCACGCGCCTCCGGGCACAGATCTTCCCCGGCTCACCATTTCAGCTAAAGCCTTTTCAAGATCGATATCGCCGCCGGCGTTTTTATATGCGGTGAGCAGCGCCGCGCCTACCATCACATGATGCTCCGGCCCATGCATATGGCAGAAAGGCTGCGCCATCATTTTCTCTATTATTTCAACAGGGTCTTTGGACGTTTCTTTCATGCAGATATCTGTCACTGCGTCCATCCCTGTCGTGTGGCATTCATCACACACATAATGACCGTTGACGCATCTGGTCCTGCTGTTTTCTTTCTTATGGCAGATCTCGCACTCCATGAGCTCCTCTGATTTCAGATACTCTATGGGCGCTCCGCAGATAAGGCACTCGCCTTCGGGAGTTCCCATGTCGCTGGCCGATCCGGCATTCCCGGAAGCTTCTGCGGCCCCGGCTGATCCGGCGTTCTTAGCAGCTTCCGCGCTATCCTTTTCGGCTGCGGGCTTCAGATCCACCACCGGATTCACCAGCGGCTCCATGGCAAAACCATCAGGTCCTGTTATCCTGCACTCTGCGATATCGCCGTCTTTTATGTGAAAAGCCCTCGGCGTTCCTGTTGAAAGCACGTCTCCCGGATACCAGCCCTGGATCGACGAGTGCAGTGACACCAGCCTTGCGGGTCTGTGAGTCATGTTTGCCACAACGTTTTTCGCGTAGACCTCCCCGTTGAGAACGCTCTGCACTTCAAGTTCCAGCACATCGGGAACTTCGTCCGGTGTCACCAGCTGGGGCCCGAAGGAAAAGAACGTAGGAAAGTTTTTCACTATCGTCAGGTAGCGGGGATTGCCCTCAAGATATTCGTTTCCTTTGAGTATCGACTCTTCAGTCATGTCGATTATAGTGGTAAAACCGGCGATCACATCCCGCCAGTTTTCTTCGGAAACGTCGCGGCATTCTTTTGCCATGATCACGCCAAGCTCCGCTTCCGCCGTGGTGCCGGTGGCTTCTTTGAGCTTTGGAAGTTTTATCTCATCTCCCGGGCCGATCAGAGTATCAGCCATCTTGAAAAAGCTCCCCGGAAAACCTTCCGGCGCCTTGTCTCCGATGTCACCGGCATGGTCCTTATAGTTGAGTCCAATGCCGAATATCCTTTTCGGGTTCCTGTAAAGCGGAGCGTATTTTACTTTTTCAAAGGGAATGATCCCCGGAATCGTTTCCAGTTCATCTTTCCCCCCATCGTTATACCATTCCGTCAGGTCGCGAAGCTGCCCGCTCTCTATTAGCGGAAGTATCTGCTCTTCCCACATTACCGGTATGGTCCCGCCAATAAAAGCAAGAGACGGCATGCCGGTCTCCGGGTCTTTCCCGCCGAAAGCCTCTGCTCTGGCTTCGTTGAGCGCTCTTATGGGCAGTATGCCTTTCTGCGTCAGTATTCCGGCGATCTCCTCAGTCTTACAGGTTTCATTGTTTTCTATTTTAATCGTTGCAAGTCTCATGATTTCACCCTTCTTTCGTCTGCCTATATATTAAACTATCGCCCCCTTGTTTTCAATTTGCGTTGAAACGTTGGAACGATCTCTGTATATTAAAAAAGTTTCCAACCCTTTCCCGGTCTTCCTGAAATGTTTTCCATTTGCAGGATGTGAAAGGGCGGAAACAAAGAAAGGTGTATGGCTACGCCCGCGGCTGGCGATCGGTGTGGGCAGTCGACTCGGCGCGGTACGCGATCGCGGAAAGCAAAAGCGTATTCAGCCGGGAAGGCCGGTTATATATAATCCGGAGACAGGGAGTATAGCCGGCCTTTGCCTGCCGGGGCGCAGTTGTATGGATGCAAAATGAAGCAGCGCTTAGAGGTGCTGCTTCATCGTAGCGAGAAGTGTATGTGATATTATAGGTTTTTCAGTGAAGTCATCCATCCCGGCTTCAAAAGCAGCTTCTCTGTCTGTTTCGCATACGCTGGCCGTCATGGCGATTATCGGGACCGACGCTTTCCGGTCATCCGGAAGATCCCGGATCTCTCTGGTCGCCTCGAGCCCGTCCATGTTCGGCATGTTTATGTCCATTAGAATGAGGTCATAGTAGCCGGGTGGGGAGGAAGTTATTTTCTCAACACACACTTTGCCGTCTTCAGCGAAATCAACTTCCGCGCCGGTTTTGCGCAAAAGTTCCAGGGTTATTTCCCTGTTTATTTCTATATCCTCCGCGAGAAGGATCCTCTTGCCTGAAAAGTCAAAATCCTCGAAGGCTACAGGCGCCGAAGCGGGCGGCGCGGGGCTGCCCGGAATATCCCTGCTTTCATCGCGTAGATCCTGCGGCTGGAATTCTTCAACGTCTGCCAGTTCCCCGTTTTTTGCGCTTTCGATTAAATTCAGAAGATACTGACCAGAGACTCGTATATTTTCCAGGTAACGTAACAGTTTTTCTTTATCGTCAGTATAATCTGCTGCCAGGTCCGCGCATCCGAGGATTATATTAAGGGGCGTACGTATGCAGTGCGACATCTTAAATATGCGTAGCAGTGTCGCCGGCCGCTCTCCTTCTACGCAGTTTTTCACCAGTTCGTCTATGGTAAGTCCAAATACATTTGCTAATTTCGGGAACTGGCTTATGTCAGGATAAGATATTCCTCTTTCCCATTTAGAAACGGCTTTATCGGTAACTCCCAGCTTTTCAGCGAGAGCTGCCTGGGTCATGTGGTTTTCTTTCCTAAGCGAACAAATCGCTTCTCCCAACTTGGTCTGTTGCATAGTATTTTTCCCCTCTATAAAGAGATATACCACACAAAAAACAACCTACACAACCGACTGTTGGTTTACCTGTAAAAAGCCTGGATTTACCTGCTTTTCATGAGTACTTCGGGAAACTCACTTACTTGTTTTTCATGAGTACTTCGGGAAACTTACCTACTTGTTTTTCTCAAGCACCCGCTTGTTGATCTCGATCATGACGGATGTGATCCCGGTGTCGGGTTTGCCGTAATACGCGTTGGGGACAAAAGTGCCGCTGTAAGGATAATTACGCCTGGTGGAAAGCCCGAGCCCGCGGCAGATGGATTCGATACCCTGTACGATATCTTCGTTGTGGGTGTTTTCATCTGTCCCGATGCAGACATCCGGCGCGTCTGTTATTCCGAACATACGCTCAACGACTTCATCGCTGAAGGAATGGAGGTCCACGATCAGGCAGTGTCCGCACTCTTCCAGAATGGATTCCACGCGCCAGTTGAATTCGGCGTGGTGCTGATCATAGATAGCTTCGACCTCTTTTATATGCTCTTTGGTCGGGCGAAATATTTCCCGGCCCTTGCTATCATGGGTGTAAACAAAGCCCATCCCGTATTTCGCTAATACTTCGCTTTCGTCGCGGAATCTTTCAACGTCGCAGTAAAGCCTGGAATACGGGAAAATCAAAGTGTCTTCCCTGAAGGTCATTGGAATGAACTCCACGACTCCGGTATCGCACATGAAACGGTTTTCCTCCTCAACTTCTTCAATCGGGATCAGGGCTGTCTTCATGTAGTCCCTGGGTATGTACCGGGACGCGTGAGGTACGTGGATCAAAAGTGGTTTCATTGCTGTGCTCCTTTCTCTAAGTCGAACGTTTTTCTAAAGAGCTTCGGGAAAAGAAAAACCCCATCGTCACGATGGGGTCGTTGTGTCTTTTTATTGATCCCATCGCTCAAGCCTTAGCACCTTACCCGCAGGGGCAGGTTGCTGCACGGTCAACGAGCTTGTCTCTCGCGTGCTCTTTATGGAATATTAAGATATATATATATTGCACCATCAAGGCGCAGTTTGCAAGGGGTAAACGTAAAGGTTTTTGCGGTCGGCCGCGAATCGTTCCCGCGCCGGGAAGCTACGGCTTTGCATTGGCGCGCCGCCTAAGCGGGCCCCACATTAAAGCGCTGCTTCAACTGCCTTCTTTACCTCGCCCATGTCCACTGTAGGCTCGAAGCGGGCGATCACATTGCCTTCCCTGTCTACCAGGAACTTGGTGAAGTTCCACTTGATGTACGCCTTGTCGCCGAACTTCTTGTTGTTGGCTTTGGCGAATTTGTTCAGGGCCGCATTCTTCAGGCCTTTGCCGAAGCTTTCGAAAGGTTTTTCTGTTGCCAGATAAGCGAAGAGCGGATCTGCGTCTTCACCGTTCACATCGATCTTGGCGAACTGGGGGAACTCTGTTCCGAACTTGATCGTGCAGAATTCATGGATCTCATCATCGGATCCCGGCGCCTGATTGGCAAACTGGTTGCACGGGAAGTCCAGGATCTCAAATCCCTGATCCTTCATCTCTTTGTACATAGCCTCAAGCGGGTCGTAGTGCGGGGTAAAACCGCAGCCTGTTGCTGTATTGACGATAAGCAGCACTTTGCCTTTGTAATCCTCAAGAGATACTTCGTTTCCTGTTCTGTCTTTTACTTTGAAATCATATACTGTTGACATTTTTCTTCCTGTTATTTGTCTTTCCGGGGAGCCCGTATCTGCCGGGCCGCCTTCTGCTATTTGTCTTTTCCGAGAAGCTCGTATAACAACTTGTAGAGCTCCATGCCTTTTTCCGGCGGCAGGTCGATGTGCCTAAATGTTTCTGCATTGATACTGTACTGTGACAATATAGACTATCTTCCGGACTTCGTCGATTCGAAAAACGGCCATATAATTCCCAATCAGCAGCTGCCTGTATCCCTGATCTGCATAACGGCCTTCCTGCCTTTCCTGATGCGATTCAGGAAAAGAACTCAAACTCCTGATTGCTTCTTTTATTCTGTTTGTCTGGCATTTCGCAGCATCCGGTGATAGTTTTTCGTTTGCTATATACTCAAAGATATTATCCAGATCCCGAAATGCCCGAGGCAGCAGTCTGACTTTATACTTACTCATAGTATTTCTTATCCAGTGCCGCAAAAGCTTCTTCCACATCCATGGATTCTGCGACTTTGCTCATTTCTTCTTCCGCCTCAAAGATGGCCTGATCGATCTTAAGAACACTTGCAAAGCGGTCATAAAGTTCTGCGCTCATAACAACAAGGTCGCTATAGCCGTTTTTTGTAATAAAAATCGGTTCCTGCTCAGCGTGGGCGAGCCTTGATATTTCCCCTGTATTACGAAGATCCCTGATTGGCATTATGCGTGGCATTATTATCATCCTCCTGGTAAACTAAGTTCTTTCATCTGCAGTATTATTGTAGCATAATTATGCTGCGCCGACAATGCCTTTTAAAAACCTCAGGGGCATTAATGCAACAAAAAAGACCCCATCTGCAAAGATGGAATCTTATTAATTCTGCAACAACCTACAAATAACGATTCACTCCCGCCAGCATGTACAGGGCGACTATCGGGCCCTGGTCGAAGCTTTCGTCGGGGAATTTGCGGGCCAGATCTTCAGCCTGCTCAAGCAGGAAATCTATGTGGCTTTCATCGCCGCGGAATCCCAGCACCAGACACATCATGGACTGGGTGAAGGGGTTGCGGATGTCCGCGTAGTTTTCCATTATCCAGCCGCTTGGATCGGCTTTGCAGTTTATGAAAAAATACGTCGCGTGATCAACGAAAGTGTCCAGCATATTGGTCATGGCGCGCTTTTTGATCATGTCTGTGATCAGGTCTTCCTTCTTCAGCATTTCCTTGCGGAAAGCGTATTCGGTCCTGATGCTCATTGGTTTGCGCATCAGCTTGAAAAAATCGTCAGGCGACGTCATCTGCTCTATGTATTCCCTGTTCAGCCTGTCGTCCTCAGGCTCCGGTTCTTCCTTCAGCCGTGTCTCGAATTCGGACTTCAGCTCCGGATCCGTTTCGCGCATATAGGTGATGTAGGCCGGCGAAGTGTATTCGGTCAGGTTGCTCTCTGTGTATTTTTCGGGAAGTGTGATGCTCATTAGTGTTCTCCTGTTTTGCTTATCGGTGAATGCTGCCGCGCGGGTTTAGGGCGGTGGGATTCGGCTGCTGTCAGCCCTCTGTTATCTTCACGATGACTTTGCGGGTCCGGGGGCCGTCGTATTCGCAGAAATATATGCCCTGCCATACGCCCAGCACAAGGCGGCCGTCTTCGATGATGACCTGCTCGGAAAAACCGATCATGCTGGATTTAAGATGGGCGGCGGAATTTCCTTCCATGTGATGATAGCCGTCCTCCCATGGCACGATCTTGTTTATTTCCATGGTAAAATCACGGACCACGTCAGGGTCTGCGTTCTCATTGATGGTCACCGCCGCGGTGGTGTGAGGTATGAATATGGTGCAGATGCCGCTCTTTACGCCCGAGTCTGTGACCGCGTCCTGCACGAGGCGGGTGATGTCCAGCATCTGGGTGTGGGATGTGGTTTTTACCTGTAAAGTTATGGGGTTCATGAGTTTCTCCTTTATGAAGCGCTGGCTGAAAAGTCTGCCGTAAATGCGACCGCAAAACTATTTTATCCAGTCTTTGATCTCATCCTCTGTCGCTCCGGCGGGGAATCTCTTGCCGTCAAGCCATTTTCCGGTTCCGGCGTTTTCGGCGAGGGTCTTTCCTGTATCTCCTATATCACTGCTGCCTGATGTGCAGAAGGGGATGACTGTTTTGCCGCTGAAATCACAGCTTTCCACGAAGGTGTCCATGATACGGGGCTCCTGTCCCCACCAGATGGGATAACCCAGGTAAATAGTGGTGTAGCCTTCAAGTGAAACCGGATCGCTTCCGATCTCAGGTCTTGCTGTGGGGTCGTTCTGCTCAACCGTTGCCCGGCTCTCATCATTGTCGTAATCAAGGTCCTCATCGGTATATTCTTTGGCCGGGATGATCTGATAGATGTCTGCGTCAGTGATGGTCGCTATCTTTTCGGCAACGGCTTTTGTGTTTCCGGTTTCGGAGAAATATATGACCAGTACGTCTTTGCCGGACGTTCCGCTCTCAGCCCCGTCAGATGTTCCGTTCTCACTCCCGCCGGACTCTGCGCCGCTGTTTTCCTGCTCCTGCTTGGAGGCGTTATCCTGTGACAAT
>JAUMVF010000007.1:0-18469 GCA_030530305.1 Bacillota bacterium | reverse complement strand
GACGAGCTTCCGCAGGCAGCCATGGAAAGCACAAGTATCAGCGCAAAACCATAGCCAGTAATTTCATGTAGGTCTTTTTCATTCTAGTTCTCCTTAAGTATTTAGATGAACTGTACAGATACGCCGGCCGGATCTTTCACGAAGAAAAACTTGGTCTGCGGATTGGGTATGATTATCGGTGTTGCCTGAAAACCTGCGGCTATCAACTCTTCGCGCTTTGCCGGAACGTTTTCCGTTTTGAAACCGATAGAAAGATTCTGATTGCCTGCGTCCGCTGCGTCAGGATTATTGATGATCTCGATCTCGGTACCGCCTTCCGCATCCGCGAGAAAGACTATGTTCATGTCAGGCGTGTCGATCTTCCTGACGATCTTGAGACCTATGATATCCTGGTAGAATTTGAGTTCTTCGTCGAACTTGTTTGTTTGGATCGTTACGTGGAGTAGTTGCATGGGGTGCTCCTTTCTTGCTTACTATTACCCTATGAAAAGTACATTTCTAATCTAAAGATTTAATATGTTCCATCAATATATTTATTATATTACACATCCTCTTATTCTTCTTGAAACTATATTTCTTGTTTGTTCATACTGTGTACACGCCATAGAAATGAGAATTATACTAAAGATAATTTGTTGTCTCATCGTATTTCAAATTATAATTCTTTAATCCCCATGCTCTTCAGATATTCATAGGTTCCATCATAGTACTCTGGCAGTCGTGTGCTGTCTTCTGGAAATCCGCTTGCTGTTTTACGGTCGTTGCCTTCAGGTACGCAAATGACCATTCCAGTTCTCGCTCTGGTCAGTAACACCCTATAGGCATTTAGCATATATTTAATGCGATCATGATTGTTCTCGCTGTTATCCAGGATTTCCTTCCATTCCGTCTTACCGTTGAAGCTGTAGAAACGCCATTTCCCATTATCGTATCGCATATCGGCATCCCAGAGCAGACATGTGTAATCCAGTTCCAGGCCCTGCACTTGGATCTCTGTCGCGGCGTCTTCAAGATAATTGGAGGATCTTGTGTCAATTTTATCCTCGAGGAACCAGTGGACAGCGTCCTGATCGCCTGAGGGTAATACGTGTATGCCCAGAGGCTTATATCTGGCAGATTCTTTTGTAATCAGTACCCCGGTTCGTTCTGTTCCACGTACTTTTTCACGTAACCATGCTTTTGCCTTCTCCATATCCCTCGTTAAAACAATCGGATACCGATCCCTTATTTCTGCAAAGATATCCGCTGCACTTTGATCGATTGCGAGGAGCGCATGAACAAAGGCTGAGAGTTTTTCAGCTCTGAATGACCTTAGCGAAACACCTAAATGCAGACTGTCGGCATATATAACATTCTGATTATCTTTTAACAGTTCGTTGACTTGCCCCTCTGAATATTCAGGTTCTGTAAGCTTTGGAGAAATATATACCTTCCAGTGGGTGTATATCTCGTTTAATGCCTTGATCCATTCATGGATTCCAGCTTCTCCGGTATGGATTTCCTGCCCGCCACCAACCAGGCATACAATTGTCGCCCAGTCCTCTCGCTGATCCAAAGACCAGATCAGAAAAGCCGCTTCCGAAACAGGGAAATTAGGGACTTTTAGCTTGTTGCCGTAAGTTCCCCCTCGTTTCAAATAGTTTGCTAGTCTTTTATGCGTCCAAGATCGTTGCGCTTCGTCAAAAATAGCAACGTGCTCCACTTCCCCGTAGCCTGCGGCTTCCAGCTTGACAGCTTTTTCCGGGTCGATTTCGAGCTTGCCATTCTCGACTGGATTTTTAATTTTATGCAGCATATTATCGCGGTAGCGATGGATGACTTGAATGAATTTCCCAACCTCACGCATAGAGTCCGTTTTTTTCTTGCCTTTGCCTTTGTTTTTCTCGTAATCATCCCTTGCAAGGGCTTCTGTCAGCACTGCCACCAGTGGGCCATTGCCGGACAGGTAGACGGCGCCCTCATCTTCAATCGGTGTATCTGAATCTTGATAGGTTTGTTTAACCGCTACGTCCAAACCTACTAGCGTCTTTCCTGCCCCCGGGACCCCGGTGACGAAGCAAATACTTTTTTCGCCGTTCTCTTTGCTTTTGCGAATGACATCCAAAACATACGCGATCGTCTGGTCCGTTGTGACATCCTCCGCTTCGTGCCGGACAATGTCTTCAACGGAATGGCTTTCGTACAAAGTCTTGGCAGCCTCTATTATCGTTGGAGTTGGCGCATACGGGCTAATGATCCAGTCATCGTTCAAGGGAGCCTCCTCTGGAAACTGTTGAAGCACATCCTGAATCAGCCCCTGGAGACCATTTTCTCCTGTAACCAACGGGTTAACGACCCTGTCATCATATACAGATGCCTGTATCAGTGTTGTAGTTGTACTATACTTCGTCGCAATAAGAATTGGTACGATTAATTGATCTTCACTGTATTTATGGAAGTTCTTTAGATCCAATGCATAATCCAGTACCTGGTCAATATCATTCTCGAGAACCTTAGATTGACCTACCTTGAATTCCAAACAGAACACAATTCCCCGTAACAGCAAAACAACATCGATTCTCTTGCCTAGACGTGGAATATCATATTCAAAGATAATATGACCTTGTGTTTTCTCCCAAGGTCTCAAAACGTCCTGCAATAACTCTATTTCCGCTATCCATGCTTCTCTGGATGTTGTAAGCACCTCTCCGTGATAGTTGTCACAAAGCACTCCGAAGATTGTGTTTTTATCTGTATTCAGAAAAGTATCAAAATTACAGTTGTATAAGCAACGAGTATTTCTACTCATAAAAACGTCCCCCTTCTAGCTATCGTTTCATCAACCGATAAGATTATATCATTATCATGCTTTTTATTACATAATAAAAGCGGGCTCCTTCCGAAACCCGCGATCTTTTGCCTTTTTTCACCAACCTCTCCGGTTCGGTCCATCATCATCAACTGGTTGGTTGGCCAAATCCTCTTCATACGCCTCTTCAACTTCTTTCAGCAGTTCTTGTTCCTCTTCATCAATGGATTTTTCATTGTTCTGATCATTACTATCAACAGATTCTTCATATTGCTGGCCCGAACCATTACCGCTGCTGTTCCTATGGTCCTCACACATTATGGAGCCGAAGGCAAGCAAAACTATGATCATGCACAGACCCAGAATCTTCAATCCGTTGTTGAATTTCTTATCTTCCATAACACCCCGCCTTCGATTCTTCGACTTTTTCTTTGGTATATTATACGTTAAAAGCACCTCCCGCAAAAGCGGGAGGCGTTTTTAAGAAGGTTAGTAATTTGAACCGAATTACTCTGTATTTCTACTATCTCAACTGCGCGGTATCATTCTTTCACTGTAATGATTGTCACTGACCCGATTATGATAAGGCCTCCGATTATCTGGAGGGGGTTAAGCGTTGTCCCCAGCAGTATCCAGGCGAAGATCACCGTAACAAGCGGTATGATGTTTTCTGCCATTGATACCATAGTGATAGAAAGTTTGCTGATGGAATATGCATACAGCCACTCTGCAAGGATAGTGGAGAACAACGTTGTTCCAATAAGTATGGCGAAAAGTATCGGATCCGGATCACAGTAAATAGGATGATCGAATACAAACACAAACGGTATGGATACTATCCCGGATGTGAGCAGTATCACTGCGAGTGCCTGCATCAGATTATATTTCTCGAAGATATCTTTCGAAACTATTATGTAAGAAGCCCAGATGAGCGCGCCTATGAATATGGCTATGACGCCTGAGGCGCTTCCGCCCAGTGACTCTCCTGTGGTCAGGACCAGAAGTGCTACGCCCACTATCGATCCCACGATACCTGCAACTCTGACACCGGTTATCTTCACGTTGTTAAGAACTCTGTCTGCCAGAAGTCCTATGACGGGTACGATAGCCAGAATCAGCGACGCTGTCGGACTTGATATCTTTCCTATACCGTAGGATTCAACATTCATGTATCCTGCCAGCATCAGGCCTAAGATGATCACTCTTGATATGTCTTTCTTTTCAAAGTGCAGCCCTTTGTATTTTATGAGACAGAAAGCTAAGACGATCACACCGCCCAAGACCAGCTTGAACGTCGCAATCAGCATTGTTGACATATGCGCGGTACAGTATTCAACGCCAACAAAATCCAGCCCCCATACGAAAACCACCGCGATGAGAGTGAAAACCGCTAATTTGTTCGTTCCTTTTCCATCTGAACTCATGTCTTTTCACCTCAGCATACACATCCAAACTGAGCGGGAGCCACAGACTCCCGCTCGTTAAGAGTATCTCTTCTAAAAACTATACTGCCGCGTCAGGATCCGGCATATTATCGAGCTTCTGCTTCTTTTCTCCGAACAGGTTTTTCAGAATGAATACTGCCACGAAGAACGCGCCAAATGTTACTAACATTGGAATATACCAGTTGTCCATAAATCCGGAAACGATGTATCCAACTGCGGCGCATGAAGCGCAAGTTACCGAATACGGCACCTGAGTCTTGACATGGTCTATAGGTCTTATGTTACATGATGCAGACGAAAGAACGATCATGTCTGAAAGCGGTGAGCAGTGACCACCAAACAGGCCGCCGCCTAAAACTGCTGACATAGCGATGACCGGATTCACACCGGTATTGACCGCGAGAGGTACTACCAGCGGCATCATGATTGCCCATACTCCCCATTCTGCGCCTGTTGCAAATGTCAGTCCGCATGCTACCAGGAATATGATCAGAGGTATGATCGCCGGAGAAAGTGATTTTCCTATAGCATCAACTACGTAAGCAGCTGTACCCATTTCATCACAGATCGATCCGATAGCCCATGCGAGAGCCAGCATAAGCAGTACATACATTATGGATTTTGCTCCTATTATGAATGCCTGCATGGTTTCCAGCATCTTTGACAGTCTCGTCACTGACAGCAGGATCATTGTAAATACTACTGTAATAGCTATAGCGCAGGTGAGTGACAGGGTACCATCCATGTTATTCAGGATGTCTACCATGGACGCTCCACTGAATCCGCCTCCTGTGTAAACCATCAGCAGAACGGTAAGAATAATCAACATGAATACCGGTACCAGCAGAATCCAGACCTTACCTTTCGCCGGTTCAATTGCCGCGAAATCATCTTCATCTGCTTCACCTCCGGAGAAAGTCTTTTCACAGACCTGCCCGGTCTCCCTTGCGCGTTTTTCAGCCTTTGCCATTAGCCCGAAATCGATTTTCAGTATTATCATGAAGAATACCATGAGAAGGGCTAACCAGGAGTAATAGTTGTACGGGATAGTTTTCAGGAATTCCCCGTAAGGATTCCCCTCGATCCCTGCAACTCCATATGCTGCTACGATCAACCCGGATACAAAGGCTATGTAACTTGAAATTGGTGATATAACGCATATTCCGGCAGCCGTGGAGTCTACGATATATGATATTTTTTCTCTTGATACGTTGAACCTGTCAGTTACCGGACGCATTACCGATCCATTTGTAAGAGCGTTGAAGTAATCATCGAAGAATATACACATTCCGATGACCCATGTGATCAGCTGGGCGCCCTTTTGGGTCTTCACCTTTTTGGAGACCAGTTCACCAAACGCCTGCGATCCGCCCGAACGAACAAGCAGGCCTACCAGTCCTCCCAATAGGATAATTATTATGAATATTTCCGCATCGGCGGGGTCTGTTATTACGCCCGAAACTACTGCGTCGTCATCTCCGTATGTTCCCGCCAGTATCTCAATAAACTTAAATACTGAACTTATAGGATTCCAGTCAACCAGGAGCAGACAGCCCAGATAAACGCCTATAAAAAGCGATACCAGGATCTCCTTGGTTACTATCGCCAGAATAATAGTCAGTACCGGCGGTACTATAGACCAAAAACCATAATCCATACCTTCACCTCTTTTCAATTACCAGATATATAACTTCCATTTTCTACGACTATCATCGTAATATCTTTAAGAGTTCCCTCTTTTTTATATAATTATTATCCTTAAACTGGATACAGTCATTTTTTAGTCTTCCACGATGTAGTCCATATTAGTCTCAGGAAGTATGCATCCACCGTCGATAGGAATAACTGCGCCTGTTATGAAACCTGCGTGTTCGCTTGCCAGATATGCCGCAAGGTATCCTACATCTTCCGGCGTTCCTAAATGACCGATCGGGAGTGATTTTCCTATACTGTCAAGTACTGATTCGGGGTCATTCGGGTTACATTCCATGGCGTATTTGTCTACCATAGGTGTGTGAATGAATCCCGGACACATAACGTTTGATGTAATGCCGTCTTTTATGAACAACATGGCGATCGATCTTCCAAAACCGGCAAGGGCTGCTTTTGTAACAGCGTATGCGGTATCGTCACCGTCACTTACAAATGTGCCTGTAACTGATGACAGAGTAACTATTCGACCATATTTTCTCTCAACCATATACGGCGCTACCGCTTTGGTCACATTCCATGGTCCCTTGACATTTACATTGATGTGGAAATCAAGATTCTCGTCCGAAGCATCAAGTATGCCCAGAGCATCCATTACTCCGGCGTTATTTACCAGAATATCTATTTTCCCGAAATGCTTTACTGTCGCTTCAACCGCTTTATTAACGGCTTCCTTATCAGTAATATTAACGCGGAATCCGATGACCTCATATCCCTGGTCGCATAAGTCTTTTACCACGTCATCCAGAGTCTCGCTCATATCAAATATCGCAATTTTGGCACCTTTTGAAAGAAATACTTTTGCGATACCAAGTCCGTTGCCCATTGCTCCTCCAGTCACAATCGCAACTCTGTTTTCTAAATCCATGATCACACCTCCTACACAAAGAACGATATATCGTTTATAAAACTGTTTTACTTTATCTTTTTATATTGTGTCATTCATCTGCAGCATCTGGGAGCAGCGCCATATTCTTGTTTGTATTCCTTAGGTTTTCCGACGCCTACAAGTTCTACCTGCATTCCTATGGATTCAAAAACTTCCTGTATCTCGTATATGCGCTGATCTTCAGGAGGCTGCAATCCTGTAGGAGTCTTGCCTATACGCCTGCGTTTGCCTTCGCCAAGCTGGTGAAACGCGATCAGTGAGACTTTCTTAAGACCAAGCTTTTCATAAAAGTCCTTTGTCTTACCGATCGTTTCTTCGTCGTCGTTGATCCCCTTTATAAGAGGCATCCTGAGTATGATTTTCTCCCGTATCTCCGGGTCCTCTGCCAGTTTCTGCAGATTCTCCAATATCAGCTTGTTCTCTACGCCGGTATAATGCAGATGTTTCTGATTGTCTATATGTTTGACATCGTACAGTATCGTCGTAACATTCGGCTTCCGCGCAAGTTCATAAAACTTGTCGAATACGCAGTATCCGGAAGTGTCAAGACAGACATTGATGTCTTCATCCGCGCAGGCGTCTATAACTTTCCCGGCAAAATCGTGCTGCATCAGCACTTCGCCTCCGCTTAAGGTAACTCCGCCGCCGGTCTCGTCATAAAATGGTTTGTCCTGCAAAACGGTCTCGAGTATCTCCGATACGGACATCTCTTTAGCGACAGGCGTAATTCCTTCGGCGTAACAGATCTCGCTGCATTTCATACAGACATCGCATCTGTCCCAGTCGATCTGCGGTCCTTCTTCTCCAAAAGAAATGCATTCCTTAGGACATGTTTTGATGCATTCTCCGCACCCGATACAGTTATTCGGATTGATTATCATCTGCTGATCACTTCGAATCATTTCGGGATTGTGGCACCACTCACAGTTCAAAGGACATCCTTTGAGAAAGACCGTGGTACGGACTCCTGGGCCGTCCTCAGTGGAGAATTTCTGTATATTGCCTACCAGCGCTGTTGATTTTGTGTCCATTTTCAATCCTTCCGCACTACATGTTTCGACGATCAGGCATCGGCCATGTGCGCCGTTCTGCCTATTACGGCATCCTGAACTTCCTTATCCAGTTCTGTGAAGTAAGCCATGTATCCGGCTACTCGAACGACCAGACCGCGATAATCTTCAGGTTTTTCCTGCGCCTTGAGGAGAGTCTCGTTATCCACGACATTGATCTGGATATGCAGTCCGCCTTCCTTGAAGAACGTCCTTATTACTCCCTCGATGGTCTCTATGCCTTTTTCTCCCTGAACGCCGCGAGGATCAAACCTAAGATTGAACAGCGCTCCAGCATGGAAGTATTCCGGATCGAGATGAGCGACTGATTTTACAGTTGCAGTCGGTCCGTTCACGTCTCTTCCCATCATCGGAGAAGCATTGTCGCTCAGCGGTTCCCATGCCATTCTTCCATCAGGAGTAGCTCCAACTACAGCGCCCTGGGATACGTTCTGGGACTGTGTCATCAGTGTAAAATCAAAGTATCCGCCAATTGCGTCTTCCTTGCTCTGTACATATTCTGCGATCTCCTGAAGGATATCTTTATTGATATTGTCAACATAAGGATTGTCATTGCCGAACTTAGGCGGCTTCTTCAGCAGAAGCTGTCTTATTCTTTCTTCGCCTTCGAAATTCTTGTCCAGGATGTCTATGAGTTCCTGCATCGTCAGCGTCTTGTCCTTGAAGACCACCTGTTCAATAGCGACTATGGAGTCTGCCAGATTGGCGCTGCCTGTGCAGAACAGACCTGCTGAATTATGTCTTGTACCGCCTTCCTGGGTGGATCTGCCGTTCTGTATGCATCCATCCAGTACAAGAGAGGCGAATACAACAGGCATTCTCAACGCATGCTGGATCTGTATGATATTGAATCCTTCAATTATCTTGTCGTACATGAATTTGATCTGCACTTTGCAGGCTTCGATGAGTTCTTCCTTTGTAGTGAACTTCGTTGGATCTCCGGTGTGGATTCCTATATCCTTTCCAGTCCGCGGATCGACGCCGTTGTGAAGTACAAGTTCAAGAGCTTTGGCAAAGTTCGCATAACCTGCATCCGGCGTGGCTTCTGTTCCGCCGCCTCCGCAATGAGGCTGCGTACATCCTACGATGACCCAATCTTTCGCTTCTTCTTCGGTACCGCCCTGATGCAGTACTGCATTTACATTATTGTCTTCACTGAAGAATCCCGGATTGGCCATTCCTGCCTGTATCATTTCGGCAGCCTGTCTGAAAAGATCTTCCGGAGTATCATCGGAAACACGCATCGCCAATACCGGCTGAGCAGTCTGGCAATCTGCGCCTGCAGTCAGGCACATGTATGACAGTTTGTTTGTAGCGTCGTTTCCATATATATCCCGTCCGCCTATCATAACGATCGCCCACATCGGGAATCCTGCGTAAGCTATCGAATCCCACTTATTTCTGACGTCTATCAGCTCGCCGCATTTCAGGAAGAAGCATTCGAGGATCTCCTGATCTTTATCCTCATCGAACGTTCCCGCATCCATTTCCATCTTCATATATGGGAAAAGTGTCTGGTCAAATCTTCCGAAACTGCACGCTGTCGTGGTAGCTTCTATATGGAATGTCAGGTGGATGAACCATACGAATTGCAGGGCCTCGTAGAAATCGGTCGGGGTATTCTCAGGCACCCTGCGGCAGTTGGATGCGATCTTCAGCAGCTCTTCTTTGCGCTTGGAGTCTTTCTCCGCGGCGGCCAGCTCTTCAGCTTTATCCGCGTATCTGTTGGCAAACCTAATAAGTGCCTCGCAGGCGATTATGCAGGATTTCCAGAAGTCGATCTTTTTATATGCCTCCGCGCTTATTTTGGGTTCTTTTTCTATCCGTTCTTTACAGTCGTTGACATATCCTCTGAGGCCTTTTGCAAGCAGTGATTTATAGTCAGGCACTGTTTCTCCGGATGTTGTCTTATCCAAACCTATGTATATGACTTCGTCATCATACATTTCCATTACGTCCGGAGGCATGACTTCCGAGAAAAGATCTTCCATTGCCTTGCCCTGCCAGTAATCTCTCAGGCAGTCCATGATGACCTTCTCATCTTCAGGCTTTATATCTATCTGGTCCATCGGCCTTGTCGGCATTCCTGGAATCTCATCGAGGAGCCATTCTGTAGAAGCATATTCAGGGAATACACTTGTCCCCCGCAGTGTATAGGTGGGAACACCTACTATCAATTCATCCTCATGGATCGTGACACTGAGATTGTCGAGAACATACGCAAGGACTTTCGCTCTGAATAGCGGTCCCCCTTCTCCGGCATACTTTTTGAACGCTTCAGTTGAAAGCAGCAATCTTTCTGGCGTGATGTTGGGCTTAGCCAGCATAAACCTGTCTTTCAATCTTTGAACTCTTTTTGTAATCATTTTCTCCTCCTATGTATTCGCGCTTAGACGTACTAATAACAAAATAGATAGGGATCTTTCATTCCCTATCTCAACGATACTCCGAAGGAGTCTTATTTTCATTAATTAAGTTGCGATTAAATCTTATTGAGTTGCTAAAGTTCTAGTTGGTATAGAGTTTTTCTCTGGCTTCTTTAAACACGCTGTCATCGTATTCCGCATATTCTGCAACGTTGTTTAATGAAGCTGTGAGGATATGAAGAGCTCTCTCGTCAGTTATTTCCATCAACAATTCCGGGCAGGCGCCTTTTACCCGGTCTTTGTACATCTCCCGATATTCCTTAGGAGAATACCCGAACCATTTCTTAAAATATTTCTCATAGTATGCCGTCGTGGAGAATCCCACATCTTTAGCAATTGAACTTATTTTTTTATTGCTGCCCAGCAAAAACCGCTCCGACTCTTCTACTCTGGCAAACCCCAGCAGCTCACGGAAATTCAAACCGATACCCTCTGTTATCAGGTGGGAGATGTGGTAATTACTAATATAATTCTGCTCTGCCAGTTCAGCCAGAGATATCTTTTCGTTATGGTGCCTGTATATGTGTCTTATGATTTTGCTCAGACGCTCGTCCAGATCCATCTTATTGCTTTTTCGCTGCATTACAGTCTTCCCGTCAAAATAGAAGAAAGAAAAGTTGATATCCATAAATCTGATCAGGTCTTTGACCAGGGCAATATTATCGCTTACGAACATCTCCTGACGAAGATAATGATTCAGGGCTATTTTCAGTATGAACAGTCTGAGATCGACTATATCTGTGTTTGTCCTGTCCTTATTGGCTGTTCTATAGACTGTATCCGGCAGATACGGGAATTCCTTTGTAAAGAACTGCACGTTGATGTGTATGGACATAACGATACTGTCTTCTGAACAGTTGTAGATTCCATGTACTTCCGTATCGTTAATTATAAAAACGTCTCCCTCCTGCAGGTCGTAGATGCTGGAACCGCATTTCAGGGTTACTGTCCCTTTGAGCACATACAACGCTTCCGTATCATCATGGACATGGAAAGGATAATATTTTATGTGAAAGATTTTTATATTGAGAGGGTACTCTTTAAGGTATCCTATTTTTTCTTCCAGCATTGTTGATCTCCTTACAGAACCTTCTGCCCGTTAACCTTCAATGAGAACTGCGCTTTAAGTATCCTTGCTGCGTGTGAGCACATGGTCATCCGGTCGAGGAAGATATCGAAATACTCGTACATGGTGCAGATATTCTCATCGACTGTCAGGTAAAGGGTGATTAGCTTTTCTTCTTTGTCGCATTTGAGCCGCGACCCTGTAACTGCATGATTCACACGGTCATGTATGTCAAAGAGCATGGGGTCTGTCTGCTTTACCCTGTTTCTGCGCACGTCGGTCTTGTCCGCGATTATCAGTGCCGCCGCCACGGGATCCGCCGCAACTCCGTCTGATTCATCGTGGTTGGCTATGGCCGATACGACCCGGACCCTGTCGGCAATGGACATGTCGGTCTCTTTCAGGATCTCATTTGCCAGGATCGCTCCGTATTCAGCGTGGTGGTGTCTATTGAGAGCGTTTCCGATATCGTGCATGAACCCGGCGATCTTCACCAGTTCTATGGTTTTTTTACTGTGGCCGAAAGCCTCCAGTATGTCCGCGGCTTTCTCCGCCACAAGTATCGTATGCACAGTTGAATGGTCTGTGTATCCCAGCGCGTCAAGTATTGCAGTGCCCCGCTTGTAGTATTCGAGGATCTCTTCGTTTTTTATTATGTCTTCATATTTCATTGCTCTTCTTGTCTCCTTTACAGAAATTATATCACGGATGCCGGTCATTAAAAAAAATCACCGGCCAAATACTAAAAAGCGCAGCGCGTGTTATTGAACATGCGCTGCGCCGCTTTATAAAGTTTGTTTACCTATTCCTTAACAGTGATCACTGTTACCGATCCGATAATAATCAATCCGCCGATGATCTGATACACATTCAGCGTTGTCCCCAGCAGTAACCAGGCAAATAACACTGTTACCAGCGGGAGCATGTTTTCAGCCATGGAAACTATGGTTACCGAAAGTTTGCTGATGGAGTACGCATACAGCAGTTCTGCCGCGATGCTGGATATCAGGGCGGTTCCAAGCAACGCCCCAAACAGTACAGGATCCGGTTCCATGAAGATAGGCTTGTCAAACACGAATACCGCAGGCAGCGACATTGCAGCCGCTGAAAGCTGTATCAGCGCCATTACCTGTACCAGATTGTATTTATTGAAAATATCCTTGGTCAGGATTATATATGACGCCCAGAGCACGGCGCAGATAAAGATCGCAATAACGCCGGTCGCGCTTCCTTTCAGGGCTTCACCTGTGGTAAGAACCAGCAGCGCCACACCGACTATCGATCCAACGATAGCAATCACTTTTGCCCCGGTTATCTTCACTCCGTTGAAGATCCGATCGGCTAAAAGCCCCAACACCGGCACAACAGCCAGGATCAGGGATGTCATGGGACTTGATATCTGTCTTATTCCATAGGATTGGAAATTCATGTATCCGCCCATTATAAATGCGCCGATGCAGATGATCTTGATCGCGTCTTTCTTTTCGAAATGCAACCCTTTGTATCTGATACAGCAAAATATCAGAAGTATAGAGCCTGCTATCGTCAGTCTCACTGTTGCGATAAGCATGGTGGACATGTGGGCCGTGCAGTATTCTACCCCTACGAAGGATAAAGCGTATATGCATATCACACTCAGTAAAGCCAGCAGCGCTCCTTTGTCCGCTTTTGTTTTCATGAAAAACATCCTTTACTAAAATGTGTATAAAAACGCCCCCTGCTTATGCGGGAGGCGTTTTAGGAAGGTTAGTTATTCAGAGGCTGGTTCATTTAAACTTCCAACTAACTCAACTTCAATACCTTCTTTTTCCATACTTTCCTTGATGCTGAGCAGACGTTCTTCTCCGGGAGACTCAAATTCATGCGGCACTTCGCCGATGTTTCTGGACTTCCCCACGCCAAGGGTATGGTATTCGAGCAATGTTACTTTAGTCAGTCCGTTTTCCTTATAGAATTCAATGGTTTTTTCTATGATCTCGTCTGAATCGTTTACGCCCTTTATCAGCGGCATCCTCATCTGAATCTTTGCGTTCAGTTCCGGTACCGCTGCCAGCTTCCGGAGGTTCGACAGTATCCTTTCGTTGGACACCCCCGTATACTCCTTATGCTTCTCATCATCGATGCATTTCATATCGTAAAGTATGTTAGTGACATTGGGCTTCGATGCCAGCCGCATCACAAGTTCCTCAGCCGCAAACCCGGACGTATCCAGGCAGACGTTGATGCCTTTCTCAGCGGCCGCCTCGATGAGTTTTTCGGCAAAATCCCCATGCATGAGCATCTCGCCGCCGCTTAAGGTCATGCCTCCGTTATCGCCATAGAAATCATAATCCTGCGCAACGATCTTCATTATCTCTTCGACAGTCATAGGTTTTGCGACAGCGTTGATTGCTTTGGCATAGCAACCGTTCGCGCACTCAAGACACATGTCGCATTTGGCTCGATCTATATGGATCTCCCCATCGACGGCCTCGATGCAGTGCTGCGGGCAGTTCTTTATGCATGATCCGCATTTTATGCATTTGCTCGGCGCCTGTATCAGTTGCTGACCCGGGTCTATCATTTCAGGGTTGTGACACCATCTGCATTTCAACGGGCAGCCCTTCAGAAAGACCGTGGTCCTGATACCGGGGCCGTCCTCCGTCGAGAACTTCTGTATGTTCCCGACAAGAGCGGTCTCTTTATTGTTGTTATCCATTGGTTACATCGTGCCTCCGCAGCCACAGCCACCACATCCGAGCTCTGGACTAAGATGTGCTGTTCTGCTTATGATAGCGTCCTGCACTACCTCATCCAGTTCTGTAAAGTATGCCATATATCCTGCTACTCTTACCAGCAGTCCTCTGTGCCTTTCTGGATGTGCCTGAGCGTCTCTTAATGTATCGTCATTTACTACGTTGACCTGTATGTGCTGACCGCCGTTCTTGAAGTAGGTCTTAATTACGTTCTGGATCGTCTCCAGGCCCTTTTCGCCTTCAATACCGCGGGGGTCAAATCTCAGGTTGAAGAGAGCTCCGTCCTTGAATCTGGTCTGTCCCAGACGACCGATTGAGTTGACTGTTGCGGTAGGTCCGCTTACGTCTCTACCCATCATAGGCGAAGCATTGTCGTTTACCGGTTCTCCGGCAAGACGCCCGTCAGGAGTAGCGCCTACTACTGCGCCCTGAACAACGTTCATGGTCTGTGACATCAGAGTGAAGTCAAAGTTTCCGCCTCTTGCGTCTTTGTATGGTTGTGTAGCGTCTACGCAGTATGTCAGGATTTCATATTCGATATTGTCAACATACTCGTCGTCATTTCCTACCTTCGGGTATGTGTTCAGAACCTTCTGGCGGAGTATCTCATTGCCCTCATAGTTGTTGTCAAGGATCTCTACGAATTCAGGCAGCGTCATTGCCTTTTCTTTGAATATGAGGTTCTCTATTGCAACCAGTGAGTCTGCTACATTAGCCGGACCTGTTGCAAAGAGTCCGTTGGAGTTGTACTTGGTACCGCCCTCCTGTACGCTCTTTCCGTTTTCGATACATCCGTCCATTGTAAGTGAGGCGAAGATTACCGGCAGTTTGAGCATATGAGCGCACTGAACGATCTTGTGGTTCTTTATGATCATCTGATACAGATATTCTATCTGCTCCTTGCAGGCAGCCATAATGTCTTCCTTGCATGTGAAGTCAGCCGGGTCTCCTGTCTTCAGTCCTATCTGTCTTCCTGTTGCCGGATCTACACCATTGTGCAGCACGAGTTCAAGGACTTTCGCAAGATTTACATATCCCGCGTCAGGCGTTCCGTCTGAGCATCCGCCACCCGGATGAGGCTGAGTACAGCCTACGATGTTCCAGTCAAGAGCTTCCTCGTCAGTACCGCCCTTGAGCTTAACGATCGGGATCGCTACGTCATCATTAAAGAATCCCGGCGTTGCCATTCCTGCCTGTACCATCTTTGTCGCCTGATCCATCAGATCTTGCGGCGTGCCCTGATGAACACGCATAGCCAGTACCGGCTGCGCGGTCTTTGTGTCTTCGCCTGCTGTCAGGCACATGTATGATAATTCGTTAGTTGCGTCATTACCGTGTATATCCTGTCCGCCTATCATCAGGATTGCCCACATCGGGAATCCGGAGAAAGCTGTCGCAGTCCAGTGGTCACGGATCTTAACCAGCTCGTTACATTTGATAAAGAAGCACTCCAGAATCTCCTGGCATTCGTCTTTATCAAAAGTATTTGCCTCCTTGTCTTTTTCCATATACGGATAAACGATCTGGTCGAATCTTCCGAAGCTGCATGCGTGAGCAGGTACTTCGATATGGAACGCAAGATGTATGAACCAGATAGCCTGAAGAGCCTCGTAGAAGTTCCTTGGCTGGTTGGCCGGTACGTTCCTGCAGTTCTCTGAGATCCTGAGCAGCTCTGCTTTGCGCTTTTCGTCCTTCTCAGCTTCAGCCATCTCAGCAGCTCTGTCAGCGTAGCGTGTAGCAAGAGTTATGACGCCTTTGCATGCTATGATGCAGGCTTTCCAGAAGAGGATCTGTTCCTGCTTTTCTTTCGTGTCGCCTATAGTGCTGTCCAGTTTGTCCTGGCATTCTTTGATATATCCGTTCAGACCGATCTGGAGCAGTTTCTTGTAGTTTGGCACTGTCTCTGTTGAAGGCGCTCTTCTTACGCCGAGGCTGATGATGTCGTGGTCAAGAGCGTACTGGGCATCATCGTCCAGCAGGTCGCCGACTTCATCGAACAGGGACTTGCCTCTCCAGTATTCGTCAAGTATCTTGACAGCGATCTTTTTGTCTTCATCACTTATATACAGTTTATCTCTTTCTCTTGTCTCGAAGAAATCCATCTCTTCAAGGAACCATTCAGTTGACTGATACTCCGGGAATATCTCCGCTTCACGGATAGCCTTGGACATTGCGCCGACTATCAGTTCGTCATCTCTGATCCTTACTTCCAGATTCTCAAGCACATGCGCAAACACTTCCGCTCTGAATATAGGAGTCTCATCTCCGGCATACTTCTTATATCCTTCGGTAGCCAGCACAAGTCTCTCTGTAGTAATGGTCGGCTTGGCATCCAGAAACCTGTCTTTAAGTCTTGCGACTCTGTCTGTCATCATAATAATTCACTCCTTTTAAAAAAATTGTTATCGCGTATCACATCGTCTTTCCGTTCCAGCTGTTATGCGCGCAGCGTCTGCGCGCTTTATTTCTAACTATATTGTACCCATAAGAACAGAATAAACATGTTATTGTTTTCTATTTTTTTGTGTTTTTACTCCTGTCCCGGAGCCGGGCAGACAATAATGGTCTTCCGTTTATGTAAACGCCTCTTTCAGGCTATAATTTCTTCAGTTCTATGGCTGTAAGCGTCACGCCTTCCATTCGTATCTGATGCGTGAACCGGCCGTCAATATCGATCACGCTGCTCTTTGTGACAGGCGCCGCATACCTTTCGGCCCAGTCAAGACCTGCGGCATCAGGTACTTTGTCCGCAGTCCCTTCGTTGTAAAGATGGGAAAGCAGACTGTTGCTGTGACACAGAGTGAATTCGCGCATCAGGTAGCGTCCTTTTTTGATGTTACTCACTCTGAGATTTATATCTTTGCGCTCAGTATAGCTGTTCAGTTCTTTGAACACCTCATCTATACCGGCAGACTCTCTGCTTAGGTTGTCCGAATAATCGACTCCCGTGTTATTGAAAAGGAACAGCAGTCTCTCATCCTTTTTCGAATGTACCACGTAGGACATGCCGCTGGAATAGACTACTTTTCCCGTGATGCTCTCAAGGAGGTAATAGGCGTAATAAAGAGGTTTTGCTATACCCTGTTCTGTAAATATTCCCTTTTTCCCCTGTAGTATTCTGCCGTCGCTGCGGCTGTCCATACAGTTGTTGCTCAGCCGCTGCTGCTTCTCAGTCACAAGAATATGCTGCCATATTATATATATGGGAGCTAATACTGAATCCCAGTAATAATTAGCTTTTTCATCTCCTTCTGTCTCTCCGGCCTTTTCCGGAAGAGCCCCTGCAAAACGCATTTCATCGATCTCTTTGAGGGTAAGATACTGGTCCCCTACCAGGATCTTTGACTGGTAGGAATGATTCCAGTTGGAGAACATATTCACATCTATGTCCAGAGCATTGGACATCTCTTTGTTCACAGGCAGGGCAAAAGCTTCCTTAGCTGCTATCGCTTCTATCAGATCCAGCGCGGTACGTTCATCCGCATATGCTATTTGCAGATTGTCCGATCTGATTATAGTGTGGGGCTGGTATTTTTCCCTGTAGCTTTCGGGGGTGCATTTAAACCACTTCTGGAAGTGTTTGTTGAAATAGTCCACTGTGGAGATTTTGACCATCTTGCTGATCTCACTGATGCTCATGTCCGCGGCAAGAAGCAGCTGGTCGGCCATTTCTATCCTGGCGTAATTTACAAGATCCCTGAATGTGATACCCAGTGTATTTGTTATGAGGTGGGAAAGGTGATATGAATCGAGAGACATTTCGTAACTCAGATCGTTCAGTGTTATCTTTTCACCTCTGTGGGCGTATACGTAACTGATGATATCTCTCAGTCTTTCCTGGTCTATATCTTTCCTTTCTTCCCAGTAAATGATATCGTCGCTGTCGTATATCCAGTAATTGAAGTGTTTATCGAGAAACTCCAGCAGGCCTCTCATTTCCTGGACTATCGTTTCTTTATATCCGACGTGTTTCTGTATGACAAGATACATGCAGTAGATTAGCTGCCTGTTCAGGTAAGTGTATTTCGAGCTGCCGCGGTCTTCGGCCAGCGTCCTGAAACAGGAGCCGCCTTTCTCGCTGATCTTGGGGAAAGTCTCAGCCATCGCGCTGCTCTCAAGATGTATGACAGCGATCAGGTTGTCTTCCGAGCCGTCATAAAGCCCGTGGACCTCCTGCTTGTTGGATATAAAGATATCCCCTTCCTTAAGCGTATACAGACTGTTGCCGTTTTTTAACTGTATGTTCCCCCTCAGAACATACATCATTTCTACATCCAGATGAAAATGAAGAGGATAATTGTCGATGTGCAGAAAAGATACGTGCACGGGGAATCCGTCTT
>JAUMVF010000109.1 GCA_030530305.1 Bacillota bacterium | reverse complement strand
TAAGTTTATTTTTTCAAGTCAAGCAAGTATACACTTATAAGGAAGGAGAACTATGTTCGAACTTACAAAAGAACAGGAAATGTTGGTAAAAATGGTCCGCGACTATGCTACTAACGAGCTCGAACCGAGAGCAGAGGCAGTAGATAAAGAGGGCTTCATACCACAGGAAACCTATGAAGAGATGGGCAAGATCGGACTGCTCGGACTCAATGCGCCGAAGGAATACGGCGGAGCCGGCATGGACGATATCTGTAAAGTTCTTGCCATCATCGAAGTAGCACGTGTTTGCGGTAGTACAGCTGAGATGTTCGCAGTTCAGCTTCTCGTAAACTACATCATAGCTACTAACGGTAATGAAGAGCAGAAGAAAAAGTATCTGGGAATGGCTAAAGACGGTAAGATCGGTGCTTTCGCGCTGACAGAGCCTGAAGCCGGATCAGATGCCGGATCGCTGCAGATGACAGCTGATAAAGACGGCGATGACTACATCCTTAACGGATCCAAGGTGTTCATCAGTAACATGGGACCTAACGAAGGTGAATGGGCTATCGTATTCGCTCTTACAGACAAGGCCAAGGGAAGCCACGGCGGAGTTACAGCGTTCATAGTTGACCGCGGTACACCGGGATTCACACTTGGTAAACTCGAGGATAAAATGGGTATCCGCGGAGCTGCTGTTTCCGAACTTATTTTCGAAGACTGCAGAGTTCCAAGTTCCCAGGTTCTCGGAGGAGAAGGAAAAGGAATGCACGTTGCGTTCTCCGGACTGGATTCAGGACGTGTCGGCATAGCCGCTCAGTCAATAGGTTATGCTCAGGGCGCTCTCGATCTGTCAGTTGAGTATTCAAAGCAGCGTCAGCAGTTCAAGAAGCCTATTTCTGCAAATCAGGGACTTCAGTGGTATATGGCTGAGATGGCGACGAGAGTCGACGCAGCTAAGCTCCTGGCACTGAGAGCAGCATCAATAATGAGCGGAGGAAATAGTGCTACGAAGGAAGCTTCAATGGCTAAGTTCTTTGCATCTGAGACTGCAAACTGGGTAGCAGCCAAAGCTGTACAGATTCACGGCGGATACGGATTCATGAGAGACTACGCTGTAGAGCGTATCTATCGTGACGTTAGAATCACTACCATATACGAAGGATCATCTGAAGTGCAGAAGATCGTTATTAGCAGAGATCTTCTGAAATAAAGGAGAAGAATATACATGAAAGCAATTGTTTGTGTAAAACAGGTTCCGGATACATCCGGTGTAGTTGCGGTCAAAGAAGACGGAACCATGGACCGTTCCAAAATGGCTACCATCACCAACCATGATGACCTGGCAGCTGTTGAAGCAGCACTGGAATTAAAAGATGACACGGGTTGCGAAGTAATCGTTGTTTCGATGGGACCACCTCCGGCGGAAGGAATGCTCAGAGAACTTCTGGCAATGGGCGCTGACAAAGCGATCCTTGTATCTGCCCGTGAGTTTGGTGGATCTGACACTTATGCAACGTCACAGATCCTCGCAGCAGCAGTTAACAAGATCGGCGTTGACAAAGACGATATCGTATTCTGCGGACGTCAGGCTATCGACGGAGATACAGCTCAGGTTGGTCCTCAGATCGCTGAGAAGCTGGATCTGCCTCAGATAACATACGCAGCTGACATCAAGAAAGATGGAGACAAGATCACAGTTAAGAGACTGCTCGAAGATGGACACATGATGCTCACAGTTGAGACACCTTGCCTTATCACTTGCGTACAGGAACTCAACAAGCCAAGATATATGACTCTTGACGGAATCACATCATGCTATTCCAAACCGTATGAAGTTTATGACTTCGAAACACTCAAGAATGAGCCGCTTATCGATCCTGATACTATTGGTCTTCAGGGCTCACCGACTAACGTATACAAATCATTCTCACCACCTCCAAAGGGCGGCGGAATCATGTTAGAAGGCAATGGCCAGGAGACATGTGATCAGTTAGCTAACATGCTCAACGAGAAACATATCATTTAGGAAAGGAGATCAATAAATGGCTTTTGATAGTAGAGATACAGCTGCTTTCAGCGGAATCTGGGTATTCTGCGAACAGCGTGGAGGAGAGATCCAGACAATCAGCCATCAGCTCCTGAGCGAAGGCAGAAAGCTTGCCAACGACCTGGGAACAGATCTGTGCGGAGTAGTTCTGGGTAGCGGAGTGGATAAAGACGAGATAAAGAAACTTGGAGGCTACGGCGCTGACAAGATATATAATCTCGACCACGAACTCCTTAAAGATTATACAACAGACGGCTATGCTAAAGCTCTGTGTGATCTCATAGAGGATAAGAAGCCTGAGGTAGTTCTGATCGGTGCTACAAACATCGGACGTGACCTCGCGCCTCGTTGTGCAGCTCGTACACACACAGGCCTGACAGCTGACTGTACACATCTTGATATAGATGTGGAAAAATACAAGACATTCCTGAAGTCAGTATCCACACTGGATGTTGACAACATGGAATTCGAAAACAACACAAACCTGAAGATGACCCGTCCTGCATTCGGCGGACACCTTATGGCTACGATCATCTGCCCGCGTTTCCGTCCTCAGATGTCAACAGTACGTCCGGGCGTTATGGAAACACAGGAATTCGATCAGGCCGGAGCAGACAAAGTCGTAATCGAGGATTGTGCTGTAGCACTTGCTCCTGAAGATATCCACGTTAAGATCGAGAGCATTGAAAAGGCTGCTAGAAAGTTAGTTGACCTGATCGGTGCTGACGTAATCGTATCTGTTGGTCGTGGAATCAGCAAGGATCCTGAAAAAGGTAAGGCTATCGCTCAGGATCTGGCAGATGTACTCGGCGGTGTAGTTGGCGCATCACGTGCGGCAGTTGACTCTGGATTCATCACTCAGGACCATCAGGTTGGACAGACAGGTAAAACTGTACATCCGAGAATCTATATAGCTCTTGGTATTTCAGGCGCTATCCAGCACAAAGCTGGTATGCAGGACAGTGAATGCATCATCGCAGTAAACAAGAACGCAGACGCACCGATATTCGACGTAGCTTCCTACGGAATCGTTGGTGACCTGTTCCAGGTTGCTCCGATGCTCACAGAGTCCATTAAAACTATCTTGGATGCAAAATAGGAGGAAAGAATATGGCTTTAGTAGAATACAAAGTAGACGGTGCGGTAGGAACAATCACTATCAATCGTCCTGAAGCTTTAAATGCACTCAATTCTGACGTTCTGACAGAGCTTGAGAATGTATTCGATAACGTAGATCAGAATGTGATCCGCTGCCTCATCATCACGGGTGCAGGAGACAAATCATTCGTAGCCGGCGCAGATATAGGCGAGATGCACAACCTGGACGGCGAAGGCGGAAAAGCTTTCGGTATCAAGGGTAATGCAGTAATGCGTAAGATCGAAACATTCCCACTTCCGGTAATTGCAGCAATCAACGGATTTGCTCTTGGCGGCGGTAATGAACTGGCAATGAGCTGTGACATCCGTATCTGCTCAGATAACGCAGTATTCGGTCAGCCGGAAACAGCTCTCGGAGTTACTCCGGGATTCGGCGGCACACAGAGACTGCCACGTCTGATCAATCCGGGAATGGCAAAACAGATACTTTACACTTCCAAGAACTTCAAAGCTGACGAAGCTTACAGACTTGGTCTTGTAAACGCTGTATACACTCAGGAAGAACTTATGCCTGCAGCTGAAAAAATGGCTAAGACAATTGCAGCATGCGGACCTATCGCAGTTCGCGACTGCAAGAAGCTGGTAAACGAAGGTCTCGAAAAGAACATGGATGACGCCATCGCATTCGAGGCTGAGATTTTCGGCAGCACATTCGACACGAATGACCAGAAGGAAGGCATGGGCGCATTTGTAGAGAAGAGAAAAGAAAAGAACTTCACTAACAGCTGATTCCTGACATTTAAGAGTAAAGAGAGCCCTGTTTCAGGGCTCTCATTTGCCTAACGGCAAAGTTATAACCAATGGAGGTATAAATGAATTACCAGGACGATTATAAGAAAAAACTTACAACTGCAGCAGAAGCTGTAAAATGTATCAATGACGGTGACTGGGTTGACTACGGCTGGTGTACAGGCACACCGGTAGAACTGGACAAGGCGCTGGCAGCAAGAGCTGAAGAATTCAATACCGTAAACGTAAGAGCAGGTATGGTACTTCATCCGCTCGCTATCGCCCAGGTTGAAAACCCGGGAGACCACTTCTCATATAACAGCTGGCATATGACAGGCATAGAGCGTAAATACATCGACCTCGGTGAAGATTTTGCGTTCTATAATCCAATGAGATACTCAGAGCTTCCTAAGTTCTACAGACAGCACATTGAAAAAGTTAATGTTGCTATGTTCCAGGTAGCTCCTATGGATAAGTTCGGATTCTTCAACTATGGACCGAACAACAGCCACATGAAGGATCTCGTAGCCAAAGCTGACAAGGTTATCGTAGAAGTAAACGAAAATATCCCAAGATGTCTCGGCGGATGGGCTGAGAGCGTTCATATCAACGATGTTGACATGATAGTTGAAGGCGAAAACCCACCGATGGATATCATTCCTGACTCCGGTGAACCTTCAGATGTAGACAAGAAGGTAGCAGGATACATCATGGAAGAGCTCCAGGACGGAAACTGCCTGCAGATGGGTATCGGCGGCATGGTAAATGCTGTTGGTAAGATGATCGCAGAATCAGATCTTAAAGACCTGAGCGTTCATACAGAAATGTTCATCGACTGCTTCGTTGATATTGCTGAGGCCGGCAAGATCACAGGCAGAAGAAAGAACATCGACCCGTACAGAATGGTTTACGGATTCGGCGCAGGAACTCAGAAGATGTATGACTTCCTGGACAACAACCCGGCTTGTATGAGTGTTCCTATCGACTACGTAAACGATACGATCGCTATCTCACAGCTGGACAACTTCATTTCCATCAACAACGCTGTTGACTGCGATATCTTCGGACAGATCAACGCAGAGACAAACGGAACGAAGCACATCGGCGGAGCAGGCGGACAGCTTGACTTCGTACTTGGCGCTTACAGAGCCAACAATGGTAAGAGCTTCATCTGCATGAGCTCCACATTCAAGAACAAGAAGACAGGAGAGGTATTCTCAAGAATCCGTCCGACACTCAAAGAAGGATCGATCGTAACAGATACCCGTGCAAACACTGACTTCTTCGTAACTGAATACGGTAAAGTAAGGATCAAGGGATGCTCAACATGGCAGAAGGCTGAAAAGATCATCTCAGTTGCTCTTCCTGATTTCCGTGACGACCTCATCAAGAAGGCTGAAGAAATGAAGATCTGGAGACGTTCCAACAAACGATAAACAGGAGGAATTACAATGGGAGCAT
>JAUMVF010000108.1 GCA_030530305.1 Bacillota bacterium | reverse complement strand
TTCTTCGTTCTTACGGGCCGCGCGGGCTTTGTTCAGAGCCTTAACGATAAGGAATACAACCAGTGCGACGATAATGAAGTTGATGATCGCCATTATGAATGCGCCATACGTAAATGTAGCGCCAAGAACTGTTGCTTTCAGGTTTGAAAAATTATCGCCTACGAACAGTCCGATGATAGGATTCAGTATGTCGTTGACAAGTGAAGTAACTACAGCTGTCAATGCGCCGCCGATTATGATGCCGACTGCCATATCCATGACACTGCCTGTCAAAGCAAACTCTTTGAATTCTTTGATGAAATTCTTCATTTTCTCTTTTCCTCCCAAAGTATAATAATTATTTATTACGATTAGTCCTGCTGCGCAGATTCCCGCGCAACAGAGTTATTATATCACGAACTCCCCATATTTAACAGGGGCTTACTGTTCTTCTTTTTTCCCGAATACAGCATCCACTTTTTCGAGCTGGTTTCTTATGTCTATGTGCTGTGGACAGGCTTCCTCACAGGCTCCGCACTTTATGCAGTATTTAGCGGATTTCAGTCCGTGCATGCCCACCAGCCAGCCTTCCTGGAAAGCCGCGAACTTGAAGTCCTTGTAGACCGTGTACATGTTCATGGCGGTAAAGGAGCCTGATATTCCGATATTCTCAGGGCACACCTTCGCGCAGTAATCGCACTTGGTGCACGGGATCACCGGTATTTTCGCCAGTTCTTCAGCCGCTTTAGCTATCGTTTCCTTCTGTCCGTCGGTCAGCTCTGTAAAACCTTTCATATATGAAAGGTTATCCTCCATCTGATCAACGCTGCTCATGCCTGAAAGGACCATGACAACGCCCTCAAGATCCGCAGCGTATTTCATTGCCCAGGACGCGCAGGAAGCACCGGGGTCTGCTTCTTTGAACACCTTTTCCACGGATTCAGGAGGATTCGCCAGCATACCGCCTTTCACAGGCTCCATTATGATTATCGGTTTATCGTATTTTCTCGCTACCTCGTAGCATTCCCGTGATCTTACCGCCGGGTTGTCCCAGTCGGCGTAATTTATCTGGAGCTGTACGAACTCCATTTCGGGATGGGCTTTCAGGATTTCTTCCAGTTCTTCAGGCGTAGAGTGGAATGAAAAACCTACGTGCTTTATCAATCCTTCCTTTTTCTTTTCCTGAACGAAACTCCATATATCAAAATCATCAAAATACTTCGTTCTGTGCTCACCAAGATTATGCAGAAGATAAAAGTCGAAGTATCCCGCGCCGGTCCTTTCGAGGGATGTTTCAAACTCTTTAATGGCATCTTCTCTGGTCTCGCACTTCATCCACGCGGCCAGTTTGGTGGCAAGAAGGTATTTTTCTCTCGGGTATCTCTCCACCAGCGCCTGTCTTATGGCCTCCTCGCTGCCTTCATAGTTCCAGGCGGTGTCAAAGTAGATGAATCCCGCGTCAATGAACATATCCACCATCTTTTTCACCTGCTCCACATCGATTATCTTTTCTTCCTCATCGACTTTGGGGAGCCTCATGAGTCCAAAACCAAGTTTCCCTGTATTTTTCCACTCCTTATACATTTCACAGCCGCCTTTCATAAGTTTTCATAGGGATCCCGCACCGGATCCTCTTTGCGGTTATTATTACAGTTCTTCAAGCATCTGAGCCGGATTGTCCGCAGCTTTCACCTTCCCAAAAGCCTTTACTATCACGCCGTCTTCATCGATCAGATAAGTGGTCCTTACGACTCCCATAGTTGCCTTGCCGCCGGATTTCTTTTCTTTCCACACATCGTAGGCTTCAAGCACTTCCTTTTCCGTATCAGAAAGAAGCGTGAAAGGAAGTCCGTATTTTTCCTCGAACTTCTTGTGGGACGCTACGCTGTCCTTGCTGACGCCCACTACCACTGCTCCCTTTTCCATGAACTGCGGGTAAAGGTCACCGAATCCGCAGGCCTGTTTGGTGCATCCGGATGTGTTGTCTCTGGGATAGAAATACAGTATCAGTTTCTTCCCTCTGTACTCATCAAGCGTATGTGTCTGTCCGTTCTGATCCGGCAGTGAGAATGCCGGAGCCTTTGTTCCTGTTTCAAGCATCTTTATCCCTCCGTTCCTTTCCTCAGCATAGCGATTTCTTTACCATATCCGGCAAGATCCTTATGCGGTGTCTCAAGTATGCATGGAAGCCCTTTAAGCTTCGGGTGGTTTATAACTTTCAGAATGGTCTCTGTTCCCAGATGGCCTTCACCTATCTTCGCATGTCTGTCCTTGCGTGCTCCCGGCGGGTTCATGCTGTCGTTGATGTGCAGCGCCCTGAGCCTGTCAAGTCCGACAACTGTATCGAACTCATCCAGCACCCCGTCCAGATCGTTTATTATATCGTGGCCCGCGTCGCTGACATGACACGTATCGAGGCAGACTCCAAGCTTTTCATCAAGCGATGTCCCTTCGATTATCTTTGCCAGCTCCTCGAACCTGCCGCCTACTTCGCTGCCCTTTCCTGCCATAGTCTCCAGCAGCACTGTTGTAGTCTGTTCTTTTGTAAGTATCTCATTCAGCAGCCCGCAGATAAGCTCTATTCCAGTTTCTATGCCCTGGCCTACGTGACTGCCCGGGTGGAAATTGTAGTAGTTCCCGGGCAGGTATTCCATTCTTTCCATATCGTCAGCCATGGCCATATGGGCAAAATTCCTGACTTTCGCGTCCTTCGAACACGGATTGAGTGTATATGGCGCATGGGCGACCAGTTTACCGAAACTGTTTTCCTCAAGTATCCCGAGAAGTTTCACAGCATCTTCCGGATCTATTTCCTTAGCCTTGCCGCCTCTGGGGTTCCTCGTGAAAAAAGCAAAGGTATTTGCATCTATGCTCAGAGCGTTTTTCCCCATGGCTTCAAATCCGTCCGCGGATGAGAGATGGCATCCGATATACAGGTCTTTTTCTTTTGTCATTACGTCTCCTTTTTCAAGCCGGACTCCGCCTGTTTTTTAAAAAATAATTCATTATGTTATTATTTTCATGTAAAAGCGGGTAAAAATCAAGCATGAAGGCAGCAACAGGAGGGATAAAATGCTCAGACAGATAATAAAAATAGACGAAGAAAAATGCAACGGATGCGGCGCGTGCGCAGATGCCTGCCATGAAGGCGCCATAGCGATGGTGAACGGCAAGGCAAAACTCATGCGCGAGGACTACTGCGACGGTCTCGGTGACTGTCTGCCGGCCTGTCCGGCTGACGCCATATCATTCGAAAAACGTGAAGCGCCCGAATACGACGAGGCTGCCGTGATCAGAGCCAAAGCAGAAAAAGCCGCAAAGAAAGCAAGGTCCGAAATGAGCCATATAACGGCAGGCTGTCCCGGATCCATGGCCAAGACAATTAACAGAGACATCCCGGATCAGACTCCTGGCGGAAGTTTCCCCGGCGAACAGCAGGTTTCTGCCCCTTCGCAGAGTATGCTTTCCCAGTGGCCGGTGCAGATCAAACTCGCTCCGGTGAATGCTCCGTATTTTGACGGCGCGGACCTGCTAATCGCAGCCGACTGCACAGCTTACGCCTTTGGCGATTTCCACAACAGATTCATCAAAGGCCGCATCACACTGATCGGCTGCCCTAAACTGGATGATATAGATTACAGCGAAAAACTCACAGAGATCGTTTCACAGAACGACATAAAAAGCCTGACTGTAGTCAGGATGGAAGTGCCATGCTGCGGCGGTATTGAATTCGCTGTAAAAAAGGCTCTTCAGAACAGCGGGAAGTCCATCCCCTGTCAGGTAATCACCGTGTCAACCGGCGGTAACATTCTCGAATGATCCGGTATAACTCATAAAAAAAACCCTGCCGCCTTGCTTTGGCAACAGGGGTTTTTCTTTATTTTAATTCTATTATTCCCTCTATATCGGAAGCTGGCGTCCTTCCTTCTTCCATTCTCTGAATTCGGCCGTCGCCGTAAAGATAACGTCACCGGATGAGTTAAGAGCTGTCTCAAGGGAGTCCTGTATAACCCCGATGATGAAGCCTATTCCGACCATGAGCATACCTACATCTGCTGATATTCCGAACATGGCGCATCCCATCGGTATAAGGAGAAGCGATCCGCCTGCGACTCCTGAAGCTCCGCATGCGGAGAAAGTGGCTATCACGCTGAGCATGATTGCAAGAGGTATCGTTACATGCACACCTGTGGTAAACGCTGCTACCAGTGAGAATGTAGTTATCGTTACTGCCGCGCCGTTCATATTGATAGTCGCTCCCAAAGGAATCGATACGGAATACATGTCCTCATCAAGACCCAGTTCATCACACAGCCTCATATTAACAGGGATATTGGCAGCGGAACTTCTCGTAAAGAATGCCGTGATTCCGCTGTTCTTCAGGCATTTCAGAACGAGAGGATACGGATTGTGCCTGAGTGTCACTCCCACTATTATCGGGTTCAGCACAAGAGCTACCAGCAGCATCGTAACTACCAGCACGGCGATCAGTTCCCCGTAAGTCTTGAATATACCGATACCGTTCTCGGATACCGCCCCGAATACAAGACCCAGAATACCGAACGGAGCGCAGCTTATTACAGCGCGTACTGCCATAACGACTGCGTTCGACAGGTCGGTCATGACCTGCTTCGTGGTATCTGACGCAAATTTGAGAGCAATTCCCAGTATTATCGCCCAGAACAGTATACCGAGATAATTCGCATTGATCATGGCGTCTATCGGGTTAGCCACTGCGTTCTTGAGCAAAGTACCGATCACCTCCCCCATTCCGGTGGGAGCAGTGTATCCTTCGACCGCATCGATCCCTGTGAGAGGCACGGTGACAGGATGTATAAAATTGGTTATTACTGTAGCTATCGCCGCAACGAGCGTACTGAATAAATACAGGAATATGACCGTTCTGAATTTTTTCGCGTGACCGCCCTTTGCTCTGGCAAGGGATGTGGCCACAAGCACGAATACCATTATCGGCGCTACCGCCTTAAGAGCTCCTACGAACAATTCGCCAAGTATATTGATCCATGACTGTGACGGGCATAGAAGTCCGAGAATAAGACCGATAATTATTCCAACCAGGATCCTCAGAATGAGGCTGATGGAATTCCATCTTCTGATAATTTTTACCATAATAAAGTCTTCCTTCCAAGCAAATGTATTAAATAACAATTAAACCGCTTTAGTTATTTTACTATGAGAGCATATATCCCGCAACTTTATTCTCTGATATAATTATACGGGAAACTAATAATATCGTCATACGGAGGATAAACTCATGACCGTCTCATTTGATCAGGACGCGCTGCAGAAAGAAATAGAAAAATCAGCAAAAAAAGCAGGAAATATCATACTTTCAGCGACAGATTTCAATATTAAAGAAAAATCCGGAAGACGTGATATAGTAACTTCCATCGACCTTCAGATACAGAAGATGCTAATGGAAGAAATGCTTGACCTGGTGC